>PCXB01000007.1 GCA_002787535.1 Deltaproteobacteria bacterium CG11_big_fil_rev_8_21_14_0_20_45_16 | reverse complement strand
TGTCCTTTTCTTCTTGAGAATACACAGAGAAAAATCGCCGAATATAAGCAGAATCGTTCAGGCTCATAAAGAGGCTATGCTCGCTGAATTCCCATGTCAGGTCAACGTCTCACAAAGCCT
Source organism: Deltaproteobacteria bacterium CG11_big_fil_rev_8_21_14_0_20_45_16 (assembly GCA_002787535.1). Taxonomy (GTDB): domain Bacteria; phylum Bdellovibrionota; class UBA2394; order UBA2394; family UBA2394; genus 1-14-0-20-45-16. The sequence goes on along the minus strand of PCXB01000007.1, from coordinate 4,173 downwards.
CATCTTGCCACCTAAGTCATAGAAAAAACTTGCGTTTATGCGGTTTAAAACCAGAAAATGGAGGTGTCTTATGGAAGAAATCAATACAAGCCTTGGATTATTTGGTCATTACAAAGCAGGGGGTACATTTATGCACCCCATTCTTATAATTGGAATTATCGCTCTGATGATCATTGTCGAAAGATTCTTTACGCTCTACTCGAAGTTTAAGTTCAACAAAGAGCAAGTGCTTAGTGAGGTACGCAACGCAATTTTTGCTGGGCGCTTGCAGTTAATGGGATCAACAATTGTTCATCAAATTATCCAAGCTGGATTTCAAGCTTTTGATCGATCCAAAAGTGATTCCGAAATTCAGATCGCGATTGATGCTGCTGCTTCCAAGTATTTCCCGACGATCGAGAAACGCACGAGCTATCTAACGATGCTTGCCAATATTGCGACTCTCACCGGACTGCTGGGAACGATTTCTGGCTTGATCACATCCTTTGCAGGAGCTTCGCAAGCCGATCCGGCCGACAAAGCGACAATGCTCGCTTCGGGGATTTCTGAAGCCATGAACTGTACGGCTTTTGGCCTTTGTATTGCCATTCCGGCTCTATTGGCTTTCGCCTTTTTACAGGGACGCACGCAGCGAATCATTGATGACATCAATGAAGTAGTTTTGGAAGCAATGAATTTTGTCATCAGTCATAAATCAAAACTTGGCGATAAAAGCTAAGAGAGTGAGCAGACGAGTCATGGTTGATTTTCTTATCAGTATCAAAAAGGCTTGGGATGCGGGTGGCGTTTTTATCTATCCGATACACGTTGTGGCCATACTTTCTATCTCCATTACAATTGAGAGAATTTATTTTCTCTATGCCAAATCATCCATGAATGTGCGCTCTTTTATTAACCAACTCTCTCCAGCTATTGCTCGTAAAGATTTTCAATCGGCTCTTCAGTTTTGTGACTCCATAGCAGCTCCTGCAGCCAGAATTGCTAAAGCACTTGTCTTGCGGGGCTTCTCTAAGGGATCTCGAGATGATATCGAGGCGACGATTGAATCGGCCCTCGCTCGCGAGTCTCACCCCATAGAAAGACGGACGAGTTATCTATCGATGTTGGCCAATATCGCCACTCTCTTGGGATTGTTGGGGACAATTTCTGGACTGATTTCAAGCTTTGCCGCAGCGGCGACAGTCGATCCGACTCAAAAGGCCGAAATGCTAGCCAGGGGTATTTCGGAGGCCATGAACTGCACAGCTTACGGATTGGTCGTGGCAATTTTCTCTTTGGTTTGCTTTGCGCTGATGCAAGGTAAAACGCAGTCGCTTCTTGATGAGATGAAAGAAACGGCCTTTGAAGTCCGCAATCTATTACCATTCAATTCTCCTAATCAATCTGAGGCCGCCTAGTCTATGGGAGTGGATTTAGGCCCTCAGGGACAAGGCGGAAAACGAAGTGTTGATGCTGAGCTCAACCTTATTCCATTTATCGATTTGCTCTCGGTCTGTATTTTATTTTTGCTGATGACAGCGGTATGGGTGCAAATTTCTAAAATGTCTGCCTTCAGCAGTGCCAGCGGAAACACCTACGTCGAGAATTCAGAAGTCGGAAGTGTTAATCAGGGGCGGGAAGATCGTGATTGGGATGTTTTGGTGCGCGGAGCGGGCGTCGAAGTTTTCCAGAACGGCCAAAGAATTTCAAATTTCAAGGTTGAAGAAGCCATGGATAAAATTGATAGCCTTAAATCCAAAATCAAAATCCCCGAAGCTAAAGTCGTTTTGCGCGTCGCCGATGAAGTAGCTTTTGAAAATATGATTGCGGTATTAGATGCTCTGACGAACGCGAAGATTGTTAATATCACGGTAGGAGAAATTTAGAGCTTATGCCTATTTACGCTCCGAACAAGCGAATCAATCCGACCATCAAACGGCGAGGGCATACACGAAAGACCGTTTTTGCCTCGTTGTTCTTGACCAGCATGGTGGATATGTTTGCCATTCTCGTTATCTTTTTGCTTCAAGCTTTTAGCTCCGAAGGTGAGATTATTGTTTTGCCTTCTGGCATTGAACTTCCCAAAGCTATCAACACGGGGACACTTGAACGTGTTGCCTCCGTTATGATTAGTAAGGACGAGATTACATTTGAAGGCAAGTCAGTTGCGAAGACCAAAGACTATTTGAATGGCAAGCAAGAGTGGGAAATCCGACCTCTGCAAGATGCTCTGCGCGAATTTAAACAAAATCTTGAGGCCCAGGCTCTGGCGAATCGGGAAGTTGATCCTGCCGCTGCGATGGATTTACAAAAAATTAATATTTCGGCCGATCGTCGCCTTCCTTATGAAATTGTCCGAAAAGTTTTGAATAATGTAAGCTATGAAGGCTTTCCTGCCTTTAGTTTTGCGGTGTTTCCAGCTTCTAAGAAAAAAGATGCCACAAAGACAGAGGAATAATTCTGAGGCGCTTCGCGAAGATCTCTAGAATATCGAAGATTTGATCGACCTACTGTATCATTGATACAGTAGCTTCATATCAATCGCTAAACTTAAGAACCATCCTCATCAAAACCAAAAAGAGCCAGATAAGCGGAGTAAAGCTGATTCATCGATCGATCAAAGCTTAGCTGCACTCGCTGCGAGCGACAGCTACCCTCCTTCGTAGCCCAAGCAAAACAAATTGTTCCTACAGGTTTTTGTGGCGTCCCGCCATCAGGTCCCGCAATACCTGTAATCGCGGCGGCATGCGAAGCACGAGAATGCTCGAGAGCGCCCTGCGCCATCTCACGCGCCACTTCCTCACTTACAGCACCGAACTCCTCAAGCGTTGTCGCCTTCACTCCGAGAAGTTCCACTTTGGATTCATTGCTATAAGTAATAAAAGAACGATCCAAAATTTTAGACGAACCGGGAACGCTGGTAATCAAACTGGTCGTCAAGCCCCCTGTACAACTCTCGGCCAAACTGATCGTCATTCTTTGATCGATAAACTTTTTAAGCATGGCCTCTTCAAAGCTTATGGCATCACGCGCAAAAAGTTTGGATCCCACCGCCTTTACAATCTGTCCTTCCAGCTTAGCAATTCGCTCAGCCGCCATCTCACGCGAAGAAGCTTTCACAAATAATTTGATATGATTTTCAGGAATTTTGGTTCGATAGCCCACTTGAACATCATGAGGTATCTCAAACTTCTTCATCAACTCATTAAGTTCGCTCTCGGGCCAACCAAAGATCTTATAAACAAACAAATACTCCCGCATTTTTGGCGCGACGCTACTCAGATAGGGCAAGACATGTTGCTGCAAAACATGGGTAAACTCTATGGGGGGCCCAGGAAGAAAGAATATTTTCTTATCGCCAATTTGCCAAGCCACTGCAGGAGCGGCGCCTTCTTCGTTTGACAAAACTTCAGAGCCCTCCGGTATCAAGCACATTTTTTTGTGACTCGCATTCAACTGCATGAGACCTCGTCGCTTAAGCCGCGCCAAAACATTGGCTTCCGCCCGCGCGGAGTGAGTCATTCTGCTGCCAAAGGTTGGGGCGGCAACTTCTAAAGTTAAATCATCACTTGTAGGTCCAAGGCCGCCACTTACGAGTAAGACATCGGCACGCAACATAGATGTCAGAAGCTGTTTCCGCAAGACTTCGAAATTATCGGGTACAATCGTGACACTCGACAGCTCGAGCCCCAACTGCCGAAGCGCACCACCGAAATTTTGAACATGTTTATCTGAGATGCTACCATCCAACAGCTCATTGCCCGTGGCCAACATTTCAATCACCGGGAATTTTGAATTAACGGACATAGTTAAAAATTCCTATGCCCGCGCAAACTATTAGACCTGCAAATAAATCATCCAGCATGGTTCCTAAGGCTCCCATCTCCGGTCGATCAAAATAGCGAATCGGTCCGGGTTTCCAGATGTCCAAAATCCGAAAACCTATAAAGGCTGCTCCCAATTGCCACAAGCTCCCATCAAAACTTAGCATGGCCAAGCCCATGCCCACCCACTCATCAATCACAACCTCGGAAGCATCAACGCGGCCCGTGGCCTTCTCATAGAAATAAGTTGCGCCCCAACCAAGCAAACTCAGAGTGATAATCAAAACAAATGCTTCGGGCCAACCGACGCCCAAAGATTTTCGAAAATAGAACCAAAAAACTGCGGCCACCACGGAAGTCCAGGTCCCCG
>PCXB01000080.1:19338-20685 GCA_002787535.1 Deltaproteobacteria bacterium CG11_big_fil_rev_8_21_14_0_20_45_16 | reverse complement strand
GGTTATAGTAGACTCTATTCAGTCTGTTTTTTCGACCTCTATACAATCTGTTCCGGGTAGTATTGCGCAGGTTCAATATAGTGCAATTAAACTATCTGAAGTTGCCAAAGGACGTGGTTATATAGTGGTATTTGTGGGTCAGGTAACCAAGAGTGGGTACTTTGCAGGCCCTAAACTTTTAGAACACATTGTTGATACAGTTTTGTCATTTGAAGGCGATAGAAAGCAGGATTTGCGAGTTTTAAGAGTGCTTAAGAACCGGTTTGGCCCGGCAGATAAGACAGAAGTGTATGTTATGGGTGGTGTAGGCTTGGGACTAGCTGACGACTATCTTGCCGAGTTAATAAAGTCCGATAGTGGAGACAGTGCGGGTTCGGTAAAGACGGTAATTATGGAAGGGTCGCGTCCATTGATCGTAGAGGTGCAAGCTCTTAATGCACCGGCGCAGTTTGGAAATGCAAGACGTGTAGTTACAGGTTTGAGTGCAAAACGTGTCCAGATGCTTCTTGCTGTATTACATAGACGTGCTGGAATTAAAACTGATCAATATGATATTTATATAAATATTAGTGGTGGGTTTAAGGTTGACGATCCAGCGCTTGATGTTCCAGTATGTTTAGCAGTTGCATCTGCTATTAAAGATAAACCTGTATCAAGAGAGAATGTGTACTTTGGTGAAGTCGGATTATTAGGAGAGGTAAAGCCAGTTTCCTTTGCTGATAAGCGAAAAGATGAAATCAAAAAGAGGGGATATGAATACAAAGAAGTAGGAAAAAGTATTAGTTCTATAGTTAAGGGGTTGTAAATACGTATTGACAAGTAAAAACCCCAGAGAAATCAATCCTCTGGGGCGTTCTGTTCTGCGGCTAATGCTTCAAGATCCAGTTTTGCGTTGTTGCGAGCGAACGTGAGTAGAGGCAGCAATTCTGTTCGTGGATCGACGGGTTCTTCTCGTTGAATCTTACGTACAATCTCGATAGCTTGCTTTTGCGTAAGTCGTGGGACCATTGGGGCTCTATTACTAACTAAAGTCCGATTGTCTACCATGTTATTAACTCCTTTTCTTCTAACTCATTATATATTCGATTTGCAAGCATTGTTTCCTCACCGTTACTTGTTTGTTGGACTGGTAGTCCCGTTCTGTCATTATACAGCGGTGAGTCACTTTGTGCCGATGGAACAACAAGCATGAGGGGACGAAGATTATTCTTAGAGCAATATGCTTCCATGGCTTGGGCATCAGATTGCATTTTTTCAAGAAGTGCTGTGTTGTTTATCTCTGCCCCCAGCTCTTTAAAATCTGCATCTGTTAACTCATAGATAATTTGATTCGGATCAAATTGGAGA
>PCXB01000080.1:0-19324 GCA_002787535.1 Deltaproteobacteria bacterium CG11_big_fil_rev_8_21_14_0_20_45_16 | reverse complement strand
ATTGGAGATTTAGAGATTTTATTTGTATTGCAAGTGGAGGTTCACCATCCTCAAGGTCAACTATTAAATCGATCTTTGCATGGGTGTCTTCTTCTGGTGTTGGTAAGTAGACAGGGTAGCCGATCTGTTCGGAGAATGCATACGCTACAGCAAATTCTGCCATAAAACCCTTTCTTACCGCTTCATAGTCACTTGTGTCACCGAAAAGCTCTTCATAAAATGCATGAATTTTTTCAACTTCACCCATAACCAGATTGCGTGGAAGGTCAGAAAGGATATGGAGAACGCAGAGCTCGTAAACGATGGATTTGCCTATGGTAGCACCGAGCTCTGGAATTCGAATTTGGTGTTCCTTGAAAAGATCCTTCATTCTTTTTGCTTGTGCTCGCACCATTTCGACAGGAGACTGTTCTTGTTCGGTACGGGCACTCCTGGTTGTGAGTTTTTCGCGACCTTCAACTAGGTTTGTCATTGCACATTCATTCTCTCTCATGTGAGATAAGATATCAAGTTTGCCACTTAATAAACAAGCCTATAGTTTGACTGTTTATTAACTATTTGGTATACTCCCAACCAGTACTTTTACATATCGTGTATGTATAAATAGTTATGTTGTCTTGAGTTGACAGCACATCTTTCCGAGCGATTCCTTTTTTTTCTGTTGAGTGATGTGCGTTAGTGTATTGGCGAATAATAAGAGCATAAATTAATTCTTGTGGATCGTTTGTGTTTTTGTTTTTTGCCAATGCGCTACGGCGCTCAAAAATTCTTATCTAGTTAAAAGGAGAATTGCCCTTGAATTGAACTTTTCGTTTTTCAATCGCAGTACAACCTATCGCAGTTAATTTTTTCCCACCCCCGAAAGGGGTGGGCCCGGATGGTCGTCCGGGTAAATTCCCACAGAGGAGGATTACACCATGACCAACGTTACGCAGATCATCCAGATGCTCTTGAAAGACCTTGAGATTTCCCGGGCTATCGACGCCGAACTTGACTCTCAGGTCAAGGTTGTTTTGGCCCAGAACGTTGAGTGGCAGCTTGTCGCTGCTCTGAACCCCATCGTCCTTCGGCAGCTCTACGGCCTGATTGAGTGGGCCAAGGAGTATTGGTTGGAGGATGCCAGTTTCTTCAACGCTCCCTACTGGAGCGTGAATAAGAAGCTGAAGAAGGCTCATCAGCAGCGCAATCGGGGACACGAAGTGCGGCTGGTCCGCGCCGCGTGGCGCGAGGTCATCCGGGTTATCAAGGCCCTGGACCTGCTGGAGAAGGCTGAATGGGTCGTGGGGCATGTGGATACCCATGTCCCGGCCAAGACAGCTTACAGCAACTACGCGCATCGAGGACATGACTGTCTCTTGGTGGACGGTAGCAAGGCTCTGCAGGCTGCCAAGCATGCATTGGCGATGGCCAAGGTGGCCGCTGAGCAGGCGGGCTTCGAGGTGAAGCCCGATAAGCGATGTAAGTTCGATTACAAAATGACCTTCGTCGGCAATCCCAAGCCGGCAGCGGTTGTTCTCAGTCCCGGGCAGGCGGCGAAGGCGGGTCAGGAGTATGTCCTGGCCTCCACGTTGCAGATGGCGAGCCAGCAACATCAGCTGGCCGCAGCCTAAGAAAAAGGCGCGGGGTAAGTTGATCATAACTTTCTCTGCGTAACAAGAAAGGGTGAGTGCTACTAATGCACTCACCCTTTTTTATGCAATGCGAAAATTCATACCTAAATATGATAGAATCTTCTCGAAGCCGATTGATTTTCATCTCTCGTACATTTTCAAACAAGGAGGGAACGTATGCAATGTTTATATTGCAATAGGTTGATAAACCCAAAGAATAGTACATGCTTTGGTTGTGGCGCTCAGGTCGTTGTTGTGCCAGAGGAGAGGTTGTGGGTATGCATTGCGGAGCTGTTGCAAGAGGCTGAAGGGTGGAAGTTACCACCCGTGAATGTGGTGATCTTTGTAATCACGTGGTGGTACCTCATGTGCATGCGTACGGTTGGCTCCATCACAACTCTACAAATGGCCCCGGATTCTAAAGAGATTCATTATCAGCTGACGGGGGGCTGGTATTGGTTAGGGCGCTTGGCGTTTTATCTCTTACCACTGGTGTTTGTTTTGGTATGTATCGTTTTGACAATCCAGTAAATAATCAAGAATAGAATAATTTTGGCAATTGATAAACAACCGTCTCTCATTGGGGAGGCGGTTTTTTTGTGGGTATATTTCCGGGTTTACTTTGAAATATCGTACAGTTTCTTCTGCCTGTGTGCTAAAATTGCAGCGTTAGAATCTATTCTTGCACGTTCACACATTTCTCAAAGGATAAAACTATGTCTGATAATCCAGTTTCAACCGCCAGGGATTGTATGATCTGTGGCGCACGTCTCAATGCACAGACCGATGAGTGTCTTGGCGAATGTGGGGCACAAGTGCTTGTCGGCACCAAGGAGGGCTTCATGGCAGGCTTTGTTGAGGTTATGGCCAAAGCGGAAGGATGGCGACCTGTCGACATCCCGATCTTATCTGCAGCGGTTGTAATCTGGTACCACACCTGCATGTTCTGGGGTGGGGCACTCAAGGTCAACAATGGAAATCTCGAGTTTCATGAAGTTCATTACCTGTTTGAAGGCCCGCCGTATCGAGTCGGCCAGGCCATTTTCTATCTGGGATTGATCGTCTCAGTGGTAGGCCTTGCGGCTTTCGCCATCTCACTGTCTGACCAGCGCCAAGGGGTTGTCTAATGAAAGGCGAAACTACAAATGATGGCGAGGTGAAAATATTTTCTATGGGATTCACGTTTGGTGTAATTCTAGGAAATGTAATGTTGTCTCCTTTCCAAGACTTTCCAGTTGCAATATTGATTTTCTTTTTCATTATCGGGGTTCTCCAAGCTATCGGTGGGATGAGAACCGGTTTCGGAAGTATTGGAGAGATAGTTGCCAACCTTTTTCTCGGAGTTCTATTTACCGGGTTCGCGCTTGGCTACAAGATTTCGATTTTGAAGGAACTAACCCAAACAACCTATGGTCAAAGCGTTTTAGTTGTGTTGGCAGTGTCGTGGCTGGTAGTAATAGCGTCGATTGTCTACGATCTATGTACCGTTCAAGACAATAATGTACGTGTCAGTATGATTCTGCGCGCTGCAGTTTCAATAGCTTTCCTGATCATGCTTTTCATCTAGAAGCATAGATCAGGTTTTGTGAAGTAAGGGGTGGGTGCCACGAGTGCACCTGCCCCTTTTTTGATAATGGATTTCCCACTATCGGCTTGCAATGATTGAAATGTATAGTACAATACAGACTGTATTACACATCCAGTGTGTTGTTTTGTACTTTTACAACGAGGAGGAAATATTTGAAATAACTCTAGTGTAGAAGATTTCCTTGTCATGCGAGTTTATTGTTATGGTAGGGAATAGTCGTCGAACACACATCGCAGTGCGTTCGTTCCCGTCCCGTTTTTAAGCCTATTTCATCGAAAGGAATTAGCGTCATGCCACAGACATTTGTTAATCTTGTTCGGAGCGCGTTAGGGGAAGCCCGGTTTGAGCTTTTCGAAAAGTACGGGTTGACCATCATATTCACTCCCGGAAATAATGAGCATTCAGAAGCCATGGGAGACATTATCTCCGAGATCATCCACTTACAGCTTTATGTAGTGTTGGTGGTTCTGTTCGCTGGCTCGAATGAAGATCTCCTTCAAGAAGTTCGTGATCAAGTCTTTTTGGATGAGAATCTCCAGCTTCTTTTAATTGCACGCCAAGATGAAAGTGGTGCGTTTACGCTTTCGGTTGAAGAGTTCGACGAGCCTGAGGAGATCGAGGAGCTGGTGGACCCAGAAATTACTGTGGTTACTGCGGTGAGCCCAACATGGAATCCGGCCAGAGATCTAGGAGTAGAGTACGACGAAGACGGCAATCTTGTTGGCCCATATCCGTTCCCTGCGTATTCTGATGTACTTCTGGTCGGCGGACGTCCATCAGTCGTCAGCCAAATGCATCAGCTTGCACGGGCGTCCGGACGCATGCCTATCGATCGTCAACCTCGTCGTTCCACGGTTCTACCGCACGCCTTGCTTGGTTCTCGAAGTTGGGGTGAGCATGCCGAAGTCGGTCTGCTTCGCGGTGACGACTGCTAGTTGGTTTTTAAATTTTTCTTCTCGTTAACAAAAATCGGCCGCCTGGAATTTTCAGGCGGCCTTTTTTTTGTTTTAAGCAGGAAACCCCGCACAAGATTAGCAGATGTTTTGTAACGTAAGGAGGTGAAGAGAGAGAAAATCATACACTTACGTTACAAAACCTCGCAGTGCGGGGATGAATGCGCATAGCTCAGTATTTGCAAACTGAGCTATGCTGTACACATGAGAATTCGGAGGTTGAACCATTGTGTATACCAGGTGATGTACCACATAGTATGGGGTACAAAGTATCGAAGAAAAGTACTAAAGGAATATACCCGAGTAGATTTAGTAAAGAGTGTAAAGAAAGTACAAAGGAGATATCCAACATGGTATGTACATGAGTTAAACATAGACGAAGATCATGTTCATATTGTGGTGGAAGTACCACCAAAGGTGTCAATTTCAAAGGTTGTTCAAGAGATTAAAGTACAGAGTAGCAAAGATCTTCGTCGTAGATATAAGTACATGGATCGAATATATAGAGAAGTTGGGATATGGGAAGTTGGATATTTTGTATCAACGGTGGGATTAAATGAAAAACAAATCAGACAGTATGTTCAGAAACAAGGAGAAGAGGAAAAAGGTGTGGATGTAACAACCGAATACTCATGAGTAGCGGAGCAAAAGAAGCCCCGTAGAAGTCTAGTTTGTATTCAAACTAGTGCACTGCGGGGAGTACGTCACTATTATTGGGGAGAGAGTATAAAAGTGGGACATAAACTATGGGTTAGATGATACAATACGTTTTAGGTTCGTACAGTCGCACGTTTTTATCCAAAATCAGTAGAACGAGGAGGAAATATGATTAGAGTGTATTGTAAAGAGCCAGTCGTTGTAACAGTGACTGGTAATTGGCTGATCGGAGGCCATGGTCAAGGTTTGTATCTTGCAATCGAGACACACGAAGTACGTTCATTTAATATTGATTGTGAGTGGTTTGGTCGAGCACCTAGGCCGGGAGATGTCTATCGAGTGGTTAAGATCTCGCGCATGTCCCCATTGGCTAGTCGTGACGATGAGCGTATCTGGACACTTGAAGCTTTTGGGCTTGAAACGGCTTTTGTTACCGACGCTTATGAAAAAAGTGATGAATTCAAGGATGCGGTATTTGCGGCCTATCGCAAACTGGAGCAACAGTTTCGGGCAGTGAGAGAGCCTCGAGAAGAAGACGTGTAGGAGATTGCAGTAGCATCTCCATTTATAAAGACCAGTAGGCGCGAATGTGCGTTTACTGGTCTTTTTTGTTTAAGAGGAGACTCGGTTGTAAAAATGTCCGCTTAGGTTATTGGGTTTTTAGCTGAAATCCTCTTCCGCGGACTGTCGTTAGATGTGTTGGGTTTGTCTTATCGTCCTCAATCTTTTCTCTCATTCTACTAACCAACTGATCGATTGCTTCGTCACTTACCCCCATGTTTGGATCCACACCCCAAACGGCATCTGCGATTTCGTCACGGTTTACAACCCGGCCGTCTTGTTCTAGAAGATATGCTAGAAGTTTGTATTCGTTAGCCGAAAATTGTGTGTCAATTCGTTTACCATCTTTATAAATTTCCCCTGTAGTTGTGTCTAAGTGGAGTGGTTTTTGAGAACCTGTAATTATGTGCATGAGATATTCTTGAAAGCGTGTGCTAAAAATAGCGCCTTCGTCGGTAAGTATTCCACGCGCTGTTAGTCGAGTTGCATTAGCTTTATCATGCATGGTTAGTTTCATATCACCACAAATCCTGAGTAACGATGTTTGTATTTCGTTCGAGAGGTGGTCGTATATACGTTGACATTGAAATCGTACGGAATCAGATGCCGAGGCGATTTCAACAGATGCCTTTTCATTGTTTTCTTCCTGCGTGTCCAGTGAGAGTATGTATGATTTAAGCATTCGCAAATGTCCTCCCGTAAGAACGTAAAGTTGTTCTTTTGTCTGGTCACTCATAGACATATTTCGTTCTTTTTCTAGGGTGCTTATAAACGAGAACGAGTCTTCTTTTGAAAGAGGTTTGAGGTAGTAGTTAAATGATGAGATGAGGGTGTAAAACTGGTCAATATCTTCGTAGTTTCGTATGTCGAGTAGGTCTTGGTCTAATCCACAGATGAACGTAACTGATTTACCACTAGACTCAATGGTTGATCGAAGGCCATCAAAAAACTCTTCTCCCAACTGTTTCACTGCTTTTTCGAATCTGTCCACAATAATCACAAGGTGCAGATTGTTTTCATTTATATATGAAGTTAATTCAGTTATTGATGTAAGTGTTTGCTGTGTTAGCTCGTTGTATCGGTCGATTATGTGTTGATAAAAACTTTGTTCTGTAAGTGCACGTGATTCATTAAGATCTATGTAGAGAGTTTGCTGAGTGTCTTTTTGAGAAAATTCTAAGGTTAGTGATCGAAGAAAAGAAGACACTCCTACCCCTGGCATACCAATAACAAGAAACGAATCTTTTTGATGTATTCGGTCTTTGGCATAGGAGAGTGCATGTGCCTGAGTTGCCATAGTGTCTATTGTACGAAAGTTTGGTGAGCTTTGAAAGTACCGCATATTTTTATGTGTTCATTGGTTGGTTATGGGTAGTAAAGAGTAAGCATCCATACATAGTGCTCCCGAGAGCTGCAAAACGCAGTAATCGGGGGCATTTTTTTGTTTTATGGGCAAACTGTAGGGAAACTAAGGGCTTTTTGTCAAGGCTATGGGCCTAGAAAAGGCTATCCTGTTGCCAGATACCCAATGCGGGATCTAGCAACTTAACAATTTTAAAAAGGAGGTGGATCCCGAAAAGATCAAATGCCATACCGGATAGGCCCCGGGGAGACTGAGGGAATGTGTTTGCCCTCAATAAATATACAAACACACATGTTTTTTCAATTCCCCCAAAACGGGGGGCGGGCGTCATGGCCTGTTAGTTCTCTATTAGAAAGGAGACTACCATGAATACTGTCATCAATCTTACCCCGCATGCGATCAAATTTCAGGCCGAAGACGGCACCCGCACCGTCTTTCCCCCGAGTGGGGAGGTGGCCCGGGTTGAGCAGTACCCGGGCGAGACCACAACTGTTGACTTTGCCGGTGTCGAGGTGCCCGTTCAGGGCGCGCCGGAGTACGGTTGGGTCGAAGGGCTCCCCGAGCCCAAGGAGGGTGTCGTGTTCATTGTCAGCGGGTTCGTTCTGAACCGGGCTGTCGGCCGAAACGCCGACGTGTTCGGTCCTGGGACTGGACCTCAAGACGAGGCCATCCGGTTCCCGGACGGCCACAAGCTGGCCGGCCTGGTCGATGCGGTCACGCGGTTTAACGCCGCGCCGGCTTATTAGTAGGTAGCCCAAAAAGGTTGGGGTGGTTGATTAGTTTCAACCACCCCTTTTTGTTAGGTTATTGTTGGATATTTATCAATCAAAATTTCTGTTTTTAGTCTATATATCAACTTGAACTTTAATAATGAAAGACATGAATTTGTATTTTTAAGTGAAAGGAGTTTTCATGAAAAACGTTTTGGCTGTACTAGTAGCAAAAAGTGGTATTGCGCTTGAACACGTATTACCCAAAGATTGGGAGCGTATTGTTGTTGATTTTAGTAGGCTTGATCAGCGAAGCGTTGAGTTTTGGTCTCAGCCTCAATATACGGTCTACGATGAGATCTATATCGTTGACCGCAATGTGGTTACGGGTCTTACACAGCTTCACGTTGAACGAGCACTAAAACAGCGTGGAATTAAAGGTCCCATACAGTATGTTGCTACGGTCAAGAGTGAACTGGGACTTTCGCATCAGAATTTTGTTATCGAACATGATTCAATTGTTCCTTGTGTTGATGCGACGGCATATTCTTTGTCATGTAGCGACAACTACCTGGTAGTGCTTGTTGGTCTACCTGGTTCAGCAAAAACCATGATTCGAAAACTATTTGAGGGTTTTTCCGACGTTTCGACCTACAAGTGGGGGGCGTATGCTCAGTCCCTTGTGGAGAAACAATACGGAATCTGTACGATGGAAACGGTAGCTCAATTTACGCGAGACGTTGAACGTAATAATCGCGTGGTTGTGGCGCAAGAGTTTTTGAATACCAGTGGTATTCATGACGATGTACATCGAGTCGTTGTGTTGGATGGTATCAAGACGCGTGAGCAAATTATTTATGTGTCGTATGTTCTTAATCGACCGGTAATTATTGTTCACGCCACGCTTGATGAACAGGCTCGAAAGCATGCTGTTATCGAACGGAACGATTTTGACGATAGCAGTGACACGCTTCGACTGCAAATGCTTTCAGAAATGGGCGTTATGGATGTATTTCCATTCGCTGATTTTTGCGTTCATACAGACGGAAATAGTGTCGTCTACCATGAATCAGACATGACGTGTGCGATGTCGTTTGCACCTCGTTTTGTGGCCAATATGCACGAAGTTTTTGAGTGGCTGAGGTTGTCTTCGTCACTTGAAGAAACAGACAAGGTTATCCTTGGACAGGCTAAAAGTCTTGCAGTTAAGAGTGGGTATCACCCAGTTGAGAAAGGATAAACGATGAGTATAACAATGCCAGTTGATCAAAAGATCTTTTTGTTGTGGCAGGCGTGTGACCCAGAGTTTGCAGTCGCTTCGTTTGTGGCTCCGGTGGAAACGTCAGGAAGTTATGCCAAAAAGGTGAGACGACTCGCTCGGTATGGACGTCTGTCAGATGCGGATGTAACTATTTTATGTCAGGTCGTTGATGATTTTCGGCGTTTTGTTATGATCGTTGACGATGTGGTTGACGAGGATGAGATTCGAAATAATGCTCCTTCTTTCTGGACGAGATACGGCATAGATCAAACCATTGCCCAGGGTAGTTGGTATTTTAAAAAAGCCGTGGAGGCTGCAACGCACATTGGCTGTGGTGACGGTCTCAAGGTGGCGCTTTATCAAATGGCTTGTGCAGTTGATAAGGAAATTGAGTATGAGGATCCTTATTATGTGCCAGAAGATATGAAGGCAGATTATCTTGTTATTGTAAAAAAGGAAACTGCATTCCGTGTATTTTTGGCACAAGCACTTGGTTGCTCTCAAGCTGTTATTGATGCTATGTATTGGGACGGTTTTTCGGGTCAGGTTCTTGATGATGCTCTGTCGTCGCTATCACCAAAGGATGGGCGGGAAGAAAACTCTGATGAGCGTCTTGGTCGATTGACCTATATGTCGGCGTTTGAAGTGTCAGCAGAGGATGCAATTTTATTTGCCAGGCAGCTTAAAACTATTGTTTCTACAATTATTCAGTCGCAAGGAGAAAACACATGAGTAATGCATTTCGAATGATGAGCGATGTAAGTGATCCGACAGCTATCGTAAACGGTGAGCATCTGCTCTTGGGAGGTACACCGCCAGGATATGTGGGCAACCCAGTGTTGCCGGCGTATTTTTACAAGCGTCGGTATACCTGGGATGGTGAGCCGGAATTTATTGGCTGTGCCATTGGGTGTTCGTTTTGCTACTACCGGTGGATTAATAATACGGTTGATACCATTGGTACTGGCAAGGCTGGGCTCAGGCGAATCGGCCCACCCAGTGGGGCCGCACAGTTTCTTGAGCAAAGTAAGCTCTTTGGTGCTAATCGAGACATTGTCATGCTTTCGGCGCGATCTGATGGCTCGATGCAGGTTGAATCCGTGACGCAGTTTCTCCATGAGTTTACACTTCCCAACTGGGTGTTTGTTTTGCACCGTGGGTACTTTGGTGCCCGGCAGCTTGAACAGTGGGGACGTGATAGTCGAGTGGTGTACTGTACAACGATTACCCCCAAGCCGCCAGAGAGTGGTCCAGGTTCATGGTCTCCAATTGATCCTGATCGCCAGCTTGCAGGGATTCAGTATTTGCTGGACAACGGCATTCCCCACCAACGAATCAGCATTATGACGGGGCCGTTTAACAGTAATAACGTTGATGCCGGTGTTGAGCTTTTGCACACACTTGGCGCGATGGGGTTTGAGTTTGTTACGTATCGTGGTTGTTCCGTTGGCAACTTTGGGGTAGCCCCGGACGATGACAAACTTCGAGATGAAGGGTTTTTGGATGGTGGCCAGAATGAGGAATCTGCTCCGGGTGGGCATGATTACTACCGCATGAAGAATTGGCTTGCGCCCGCAGTGGAACATGCCCTTCTTGCCGCTGGGAAACGTGCTGGCCTTCGAATGTATCGGTTTACAGGTACGCTTTACAAGAATGAGTACGGCGTTTCGGTGGCGTACAATCGCAACAATCGCTGGCGCGAAGAGATTGGTCAGTGGAATGAGGTTGATGTTCACAAGTTGAATGCATATCTCACATGGCTTGGCTATACGCCTTTGTCCATTGAAATAACTGATCAAGGATATTTTGTGACGCTTCCTGATGGCCAGTGGGCAACTGAGGATGTTGCCATGTCAGTGGGGGCTGAGTTTGAAACGTCTGTGATTTTTAACAATCACCGGATTGCCCCCACGCTTGAAGATCTGCGCTTTTATGCTAATAATCGTTTGTTTTGGCCACTTCCCGAAGGTTGGGAACACGTGGTTAATAATAATCAGTAGTTCACAATCTACCATGAGGTATTAGTTACATAGGAGGTGGTACTGATAACACGCAATTGAAGTCAAGAGTTCGTTCGGAGGAGGGGTCCATCTGGTTTGTGGGGTTTAACGATATGCCCCCGCAGATGATGGACCTCATTGAGATCATGTTCAATATGCTATATGAGGCGGGGTTTTTGAAACAAGCTCCGGATTCTATCGAGTATGTTGGGCATGAGTGTGTTGATGTGTGGTTTGGCTACGATCGGCGTTCAGTCAAGTTTAGGGCGCGGATTGATGGTCTCCCAAGCCTTGTGTCTCTTTCGGGTAATCAGGCTGAAGTCCTTGCGGATTTGGCTGAAGCTGCAAAATTTGCCTGGGAGAATGCGGGGCGGGGTGATTTGGATTGTAGCTAAGTAATAGGGGGTTTTTGTAAAGAAAGGAACATGCAATGACCGACATTAGAGGTCAGGTAATCGATTTTTTTGAAGCCAGTGATGAACGCATGGCAGCGTTCGTTGAGGCTATGTTCACCATTATGGAAGAAGCAGGAGTGGTTGCTCGTACGCCCCAGGATATTTTCTTTAATGAAGATGGGACGGTTTCTGTTGTCTTCCGTTCGAACAATTGTGGCATTAAGGACAAGGAGACAGCCGTCTTTGATGTCAATAGAGTAGCGGGCGGGTTTGATGCCGAAGCAGCTTTTGCTGAGATTCGGCGAGTGTCGAACATGTAGCTAGGAATCAAGCGGTAGAGGATTAATTCCTCTACCGCTTCTTTATGGCGTAATACTTACTTGTTGGCTTACTGTCAGGAAAAACTTGCAAAATAGTGTATAATTCGACCCATAGAGAACATCTTGCACATTTAATATGTATAAACAAGCGCAGGTGAGGGCGAATTCTTTGATAGCTTATAAGATGAAGATGAGAGTACATTTATAGATATTGACAAATACTATAGGATGTGCTATAATATTAACAGTTACGAAGAAGGGAACATTAATAGATAATCCATAGTAATCAATAGGCCCCTACTCCTTGCTTTTTGTAAAGCATTAGGTTACATTGTGTGAAATTAGTGAAGCTCGATGATAGTTTTTCACTCAATGTGTTTGGTTTAACCTCTTAGACAAGGATAAAGCGGCATTTTGGGTGACAAGTTGTTATTGAGCTTTTTTGTTGGAATTAGAACAAAGTTGTATATTAAAATTGTACAGTTTAGTCCTAATTCTCACACCTGGTGGGGAAAGGGGGGTAGTTTACTAAATAAACTACATCTGAGTACTTTTAACAATATAAATTTCTGGGATACGGCGACGCTTTGGAATGTTGTCATCCTGATCCTGAGTTTATCGAGGGAGAAGGATCTTACACCTAACGGTCTTAGATTCTTCGCATGCCTGCTTATGCAGGCAAACGCTCAGAATGACACAGGTAAAGCACACGTACTCTGGGGTTTATGTTTTTACTAGTATTAAAGACCTTAACAACTTATTTTCTCTTTTTAACCTTACTGGTTTGCGGAGCAATCCTGGAAGGTTTGATAGGGAGTAAACCTTGCAGGACCCTAACGAGACCAACAAGGTTAGGAGAAAGCGAAGAATCTGGTACTGACATAAATGTCGGAATCAGAAATTTGCTTAATCATGGGCAGATGTTTACAAAAAAGAGCACGGTGCTCCCCCGAAAGGGTGGTAAACATATGGGTTCAACTCCCAATTTGCCCGCATTGGATCTGTAGCTCAACGGCAGAGCACCCGGCTCATAACCGGTAAGTTGTAGGTTCGAATCCTACCTGATCCACTTGCTCCCCAAAGGGCAATTTTTAAAGTCTTGGAGTAGTTTTAGGGAAACGTAGATCCCAAGACTCAAACCATATCCCTATGTAAGAAAAAAGGAGGCGCCTAGCGCAAAAAACTTTAGTTTTACATTCCGGGTGTGCCCCGGAAAAACCCTGAAGAAAGATCAGGGCTTTTGGATCCAGGAACTCTACCGAAACGATCCTGAACTTGCAGCTCGGCTGCGGGTGAAGGGGAAATTTTCGGAAGAGTTCGTCAACTGGGCAGCGAAGAGTGTTCACAATTGTGACTCTCGATTCTGCTTCGTCGACATCGGGGGACGCGTGACGAATGAAAATCGCACAATCTGCAGAGATGCAGAAGCGATTATTATTTTGTCGGGCTATCCCGAAAAAATTCAGGAGTGGCTAGACTTTGCTTCAGAAATGAAGCTCAAGGTTCTAGCCGTCGTCCACTCTCGGCTCACCCGGCTGGTGCCGGATGCCACGGAGTGGAACCGTGTTGAAGGTGGGGTTTTTGTTGGCCAAGCGATTGATCTTGATCGCGATATTCAACGAGATTCCAAGACCATTGCGGCATTAGCCGCGTTTTTAATCGATGTAGTTTCAGTAAACCACAAGGAGAATCTAATGAACAGCATGACCGTGAGCCAGATCGCGTCGATGTTCGGAAAAACTCAAGAGGACTATGAGATCAAGGGGCGTGATGGTGCACGCCAGGTTCATGGTCTGAATTGGAAGCCGGCCGAATTGCCGGACGTCGAACGAGTCCTCAAGCCGTTCTCTGCCCTTGGCACCCCGTGGTTGATCGACGGGATCATGCCCCAGTGGCTCGCCTTGACCGTGGTGCACGGTTTTCACCCTTCCGTTGTTTCCTTGGCTGACACCAAGGTTAAGGGCGGGAGCGTTCAGATCTGCCAGCGCAAGACCCCCAAGGGCGAAGGTGCTGGTGAGTTGGGTTGGACCGTGACGGAGCATGACGACCACGTGTTGGTCGAATACAGTTCCGCCGACCCCATCTCGGCGGAGAAGCTCGAAGAACTGATTCCGCCCGAACTGCCGGCTGGTAAGCCAGTTCGTCTTTCGGGTCGCACCGCTACCTGGGGGGTCGTCGACGTCGGCATGGCCTACGCCCATGTCGCTCCGGCAGTGTTTGTCTTCCAGCCGGGGACTGGGTACGTGTGTTCGGTCACGCACCGGGCTGATT
The DNA here is from genome assembly GCA_002787535.1 of Deltaproteobacteria bacterium CG11_big_fil_rev_8_21_14_0_20_45_16. Classification (GTDB taxonomy): domain Bacteria; phylum Bdellovibrionota; class UBA2394; order UBA2394; family UBA2394; genus 1-14-0-20-45-16. Next base: position 5,635 of record PCXB01000080.1, on the reverse strand, counting down.
TTGTCCTGGGCAGTGTGATCAACTAGATTTCCGCCAAAACTCACCAAGAGATCAAAAAATGAATCCGCGGTGAGGATGGCAAAGTAGTGCTCAAAATTGTTTAGGGCCCGATGAAAAGCTCAAGACTACCAAAACTTCGTAAGAAGTACGGTGCTATCGGCGAAATAAGGGCGGAAACGTGCCTTATCGGGGATAGCTTAATGTGCATATACTAGCTCAGGGAACTACCCGATTTTGGGTATGAAGTAAACGGCTTTCGCTCGGGTTGAGCGTTTAGTTACAGGGGTAACTAAATTGGAGGTTCAAATCCTCTGGAAACGCAATAAGCGGTGGAGGGTAGCACTACATGTGCAACTCTCCACTTTCGGTATAAATTTCTCATTAGTGGGGAGTTTTTACTGGAAAGGAAGTTGCGCGAGGTTCGCAAGTATTTTCTTTGATAATAATCATCTTTTTCTTCGTAACATAGGAAGTTACTTTTAAGTATGTTACGTATGAAGAAGGTGATCTTTTGTGTTGAATTGTGGTGAGTGAATGATGCTATTGCACCGTCTTTCCAAGACGGCACGCGTATATTCAGCCACATCTATTCACAAGGAGGCACAACATGAACACCAATCTTCCGACAGTGATTGGCACTGTCGAGTACCCGCTCACGGCCGACACTGAGGTGTTGGCTGATCTCTTTAAAAACGGTGTTGAACAAGTTGAGTTCACGCCGGCCTTAGTTTCTGGTAAGTATCGGGCCCCGATGGTTCGTGTCATTCTAAAAAAGGATGTCACACCCGTTAAGGCTGCCCGCGCCATGGCTTTTGCTCAGTCTCTGAGCTTGAGTACGTGGTACCAGGAATTTGAGGTTGAAGAGGTTGATGGCCAGATTTGTTTCACCAATTGGGTTGAAATCTGACCGAGCGGGAGGACAAAAAGAGGATGAGGGTTTAGGCTCTCATCCTCTTTACCTCAGGGCAAGGAGCTCGTTGGGAGAGCAGGGCGTTTGCAACGCTCAGGTTACGGGTTCGAATCCCGTCTTGTCCACTTGCATGAATTCTTCTACGGATGAAAAAGGTGACAGTCCCGATAATAGGGGGTTTCGGCAAATGCCGCGAACAACAACCTTTTTCACTTCCAAGGAGGATACCATGCAAAACTTTTTATGGACTCACGTGTTGTCGTCCCTTGTCGCCGAGTGGCGGGAGGGGAATACACCCATAACGCGTGAAGATTTGCTCAAGGCCACTCGCCAACAATGGTTCTGGGGTGAAGAACTAACCCCTGGAACTAAGCGGGTGGTTGAGGCCGCCATTGACCAGCTTGCCACAGAGAGTTATGACTGTGTGCATGCTGTGGTTGATGGGGGTGAGGTGTTCGATATCTCACATAATTTGAGCTATCGGGCACAATGGGATTGGGGGTGCTGGGGTTCGTTGATAGACAAACTCGAGAACCCCGAGTATTGGCTTAAGGTCAAGGATAACGGTGGTGTGCCTTGTGTCTTTAACACAGACGCGGGGCGGTTTTACACCACCTTGAGTCGCTGGTTCATGTGGCAGCTGGGGGGTAGTCCGAGTGAAACCCCTTCCTCCTCCTTCGACCGGTGGCCGCCGTACGATTACCTGAATTACGAGGCGTTCCGAGACGCGTGGCTCGCGTGGAAGAATGCCGAGCTCGATCGCATCGAGCGGTCGAAACGGGTAATGCAGATTGTCTAGTCGGTCGTGGGTGGGGGTGTGCTTTTACGGGCACCCTCATCCATAAAATTTCCAACAAAGGCAAACTTCCATTCAGTTGCGGCCTTTGTTGTTTATATATCGGTGCGTGGTGGCGAAGGGTTGTAAACCTTCCCATCACGCCCGCTCTCTCATGCCTGGAATCGATAGGGCTAAGTTAATTTTCGATGAAAGTTTACTTAGGATTCTAGGCATAAGAGAGTTGGTTATGGGGGTGAAGTATCCTAACAAAAAAGACTTGAGGTTGATTAATCAAGAATAGTAATGTCTTCGAATCGTTTGAAGTGTTTCTTGTCGAATGTATAAATTGAATGTTCACCGGCATTTTGCATAGTAACGTACGTATAGGCATCTTCAAAGTCAACGCGTTTGTCTTCGTACACGTAAAGTGTTTGAACGATGTGTTCTTTGTTTTCGATTACAAGGTTTTCAAGAGCAATGAGTGGCATTATCTTTTGCACAACCGAAGTTTTATCCATCTCATAATAACCCTCTAATACATAAACCAGCTCGCTTATCATACAAATATTTGTTTGGACAGATGTTTTTTTATTTTGGATTTGTTCAAAAATCTTTTTGGCATTTTTGCTCAACGTAGGGGTTGTTGTGTCGAGGATCAGAAATCTTAAAAACACATTAGTGTCAATGAATGGTACGGATTTACTCATAGTTTTGTAGCGCAGTTTTTTGTGCCTTAAGGGCTTTTGCTTGAGCTAAGGCTTGTTTAGGGCTTGTTGATTTGCGCTTAGGGTCAACGCTAGCGTAAAGATCTAAGACGTTAGTTGTGTTATCGAGAGCTTGGATGTTAATTGTTGAGCCTGTAGACGATATAAGAACTTTTGCCCCAGACGTGATGGAGAGTTGTTTCCGTAATTTTGCGGGAATAGTTATTTGTCCTCTGTTGGTGATTGTCGATAGTGTGGGCATATTGGTGAAATTGTAACAAAATGCAGACAAAGATACAAACTGCGGAATTTGTTTGACGGTCGGGTCTGAGATTTGGCATGTACCAAAGTATTCTAGCGAGAGAAGACGTGTGAAAGGGTCTGGTGTTTTGAGTGGGATTCAATTATTTTATTGAGTTCGGACTCAGTTGCCAGTAATGGTGTTGGTTTCCTAGTTCTAGCTGCAGGGACAATTGTATCTACGTTCTGGGATCGGTGAATGAGTATAACGTTGGTACCGTTTGTGAGTGTTTTAATAAGGTTAGACGATTGTGCTCGTAGTTGTGATGTGGAGATTGTTCCATGGGGGGATTTTGTGGAGTAGTGATGGTTTGTGTGATAACTTACACGCCGATCGTCGCTAACCCACAAGGGTTAATGTTTTTTCTCTAGACCTTTCGAATAAGGTCGCAAAATGAAAGGAGGCGTACTATACGCCCACGTAGTTCGGGTTAGCGCCCGAGACAAGAGGGAGTGTGTCTGCCCTCGCAAAATAAACAAACACACATTTTCGAATTTCCGCCTCATCGGCGGACGGGCGTCATGGCCCAAAATTTCCCCGTGAGGGGAGAAAGGAATTCTACCATGACAAAGAAGGCCATGTTCATGTTGGTGGCCCCCCTTTGCGTTGATAGTGATATTTATCATTGCTGTCAACGCAGTACCGTGGGGGCGGGGGTTGTACGTTGAGCACCAGCAAAAGGTGCTCGAGGAAGCCCCTGCAATTGGTGATGTTTTACCGATTCAGGGGACATCCGAACTTTCGTTGCGGATTGTTGGAATAGATCCGTACAGATATTTGGGGATTGTTATTGTTTGTGGAATGACACCATCCGACCAGCTCATTGAGGTGTATGGTGTGCCGATGACACGCTCAACTCGGTTTGGTCAGGAAGCGTATGGGGTTCGCTATGGTTTAGTTATACATAGAGGACCTCAAAATAGAGGTCAAACGCTTATAAAGGAGTTTAAATACTCTGGTTATTACCCGTAGAAAGTTGAGGGGGATGACACTAGGCGTATTAATCAGTTCAACCTGCAGTGGGAGATAAGCACGCTTCCCTGCGAAAGGAGTTTCTGATGAGGGTACAGTTTTTTCGAAAAGGGCCGGATATATCCGGCGAGGTGGTCAACTCGATTGGCCAGAGGCAGGGCGGGAAGATAGTTTTTGTCAATGGGTACCGGCCTGAACGGCTGGTTACATGGCGAGGACTTCTTCCTACTGAGGGCAGTTCCACCTGGAATTGCACTCTCGTTCGGGATACAAAACCGAACGAGAGAAAAGGAGCCTATCTTGTCAGTCTCGACAGCAGAGACGAAGAGGAGGCTGCCGAGCAGAAGGCCAGGGAGACCCAGCGGTGGTGGGGCGAACCCGTTTTTCTAAGGACGATGGAGATCTTCGGATATTCATCGTCACGCACGGATTATTATCCCGTGCCTGAGGGGTTCGAAAAGGATACGTTTTATTACCCTGTCCTTTTGAAGCAGGGTGAGAATGTGTCAGCTCCTGCCATTCGGGAACATGGATTGGATTGGTCAAGACGTATGGCTGACCATCGTGTCCATGGGATCATCCCGAAGACAGCTGAGGATGGAGTGTGGTATTACAACGGTGAAAAGTGGCTCCATGCCATGCCCGTTGTTGTACACATTACCAGCTTCAGTGGTACTCCAGGCGCTGGCTTGGGGGACGTTATCAAAACGTCCCGGTATGTCGTTGGTGCAAAACTCGATGGGGGCGGGGGCGGCTTGGTACCAGCGTACGATACCTGGTATGTGAGCATCTTCACCTTCGTTCAGTCTAGGAACATGACTGAGGAGTTGAAGAAAGATCTCCCAATCGTTGAGGATTGCCATCTCGAGGTGTACAGCTTTTTCTCCAGCGGTGAGTGGGAGGATTGGGTGTACGCGACTAGCCGCCGTATTGTCGGGTGGCCAGAATGGTTCCCGACAACGTCCGAACAAATCGCTGGGTATTCCCCAGTGTTCGTTCGAAGTTATGGCGGGGAGCAGTTCGAAATCGAGTCCGCCGATGCCGAAGAGTTTCCGGCAAAGGTGATCGTTTATAAGGGTGGTTTCTTATCCCAGGGGATGGGCGGGATGGAGACCATGACTCACCAAGAGCCCACCGAATTCACCATCGTAGGAAGGAATGGGGAAGTCTTCCAGATTCAGGAGGACTATGATTCTCCCGACGATCCTCGATGGATGACAATGCTGAGGTTGCTCGAAAAGTCCAAACGTCTTAAGTACCATGACCAACAGGTACTCAAAGGGTTTAGGATCAGTAGACCAGTACCTCAGCGAATTTGATTAAGTAAAATTCCGCGGTGAGGTCGAAGGGGACTAGACACACTGCCGCGTGTACCAGCCCTAAAGGCTGACGAAAAGACCGAAGAAAAACGGTCGAAAAAAATCTCAAAAAGCCAGCTTGGGATGCTCGATTCAGCAATGAATCTTGTAGACCTTCGTCACCAAGGACCTGGTAGGTTTGGTGGCTGGCGACTTGAAATATCGTACGCGGTATTTCATTAGGAGACGAAAACCTCGAAAGAGGACTTTTGCCGAGTATTGTTTCTATGGTGGGGTTTTACCTGTAGAAAACAGTACTCACGGGTCCGGCAGACTCGTTATGGCAAGGCCGATGGGGCCGGATATTCCACACTACCAGTTCTTAGAGGAATCGCTTCCCGAGGGTAGAAACGTGTGGTGAAATCCCATTGGACGTTTGCGCTGACACTCCGAAGAGCCAGGAGAAACGCGCCACGTAGGGTATAAAAGCTCATTGTGCATCGGTTGACCCTTTGTGGGTTGCTCGAGTATCAGGAAACCCCTGTAAAGGGTCCCTGCACAAACACTTCGAGAAGCACTCGAGTGGACATGATACAAAGCCCTTCGGGGTCTTTATGGTAAAGCGGCGGCGGGGGTAAACAAACTCTCGCCGTATAAGCTTTTGGTGCAGTA
>PCXB01000075.1:20290-20551 GCA_002787535.1 Deltaproteobacteria bacterium CG11_big_fil_rev_8_21_14_0_20_45_16 | reverse complement strand
TCAGCTCTCATTATGCTGGTATGGCGTGCATGGGGTTTCCAACATGTAACGGAGCTTGGTGGCCAGAATTTCATGATCAGGTGGCTTTACATTTTGTACATCGCTTAGGCGCCTATGCCCTGGTAATGGCGGTAGCATCTTTGGGAATATATGTTTTTAAAAATAAAAAGGCAGACTCATATATAAAGAAGATAAGCCTGACAGCAATGCTTTTAATTTTGATTCAGCTTGGGTTGGGAATCGCGATGATTTTTAATCATA
>PCXB01000075.1:842-20248 GCA_002787535.1 Deltaproteobacteria bacterium CG11_big_fil_rev_8_21_14_0_20_45_16 | reverse complement strand
ATCTTTACTTGTATGGCTTTGGGAGTATTTCATGTCAGCCTTCGCTAACTATCTCCAGCTGACCAAGCCAAGCATAATTGCTTTGGTGGTAATAACAGCTTTGGGAGCCTTGGCCGCTGAAGGCTCGCTCTTTTCATCGCCAGGACAAATGGCGTTAATTGCATTGGCCATTGCCATGGCTGCTGGTTCGGCGAATGCTTTCAATCAATTTATTGATCGCGATATTGATTCGGTCATGGAGCGTACGAAGAGAAAACGTCCCCTGCCGATGGGCAAGATTAAACCCTGGCAGGCTTTTGTTTTTGCCAGTGTGATTGGAGTCGTATCAACCATCTATCTATATTTAAGCTGGGGTTTTTTGGCTGCCGCGGTTTCAGTCGCCACGATTCTTTTTTATACGCTGGTTTACACTATAGGCCTGAAGCGTCGTCATCATTACAATATTGTCATAGGGGGTGCGGCAGGAGCGGCGGGACCGCTAATAGCCTGGGCAGCCGTGGAGGGAAATATTTCTGCATTTGCCTGGATATTGTTTCTGATTATCTTTATGTGGACGCCAGCACATTTCTGGGCTCTGGCACTCGCGATCAAAGATGAATACCAGCAAGTAAGCGTTCCCATGTTGCCTGTCACTCATGGTGAAACTCGAACGAGGAACGAAATTATATTTTATACACTAAGTTTATTGCCGATAAGCTTCCTGCCCTATTATTACGGCTGGACAACTTGGGTCTATGGTGCAGGCGCTTTGGCACTTTGGATTTGGTATATGTGGGAGACCTACAAAAAAATGAAACAGGCTTCGAAAGAGGGCTATATGAAACTTTTTTATGTTTCCATTTTCTATTTGTTTTTCTTATTTCTCGTTGTGGGAGTGGATGGCGCGATTCGATTTTATAATTTGATATAGAAGGAAGCCAGGTGCATCGAATTAGCTCAAAATCTCTTATCTTTCTTGTCGTTTTTATCGATTTACTGGGATTCGGCATTATGATTCCAATGCTTCCGTTTTATGCGAGAAGCTTTGGCGCTTCAGCGACCGAAGTGGGCTTTTTAATGTTTGTATATTCATTTATGCAAATTTTTATCGCGCCTCTTTGGGGACGCGCTTCGGACCAGTACGGAAGGCGTCCCATTTTGCTGATTACAATTGCTGGACAATGCTTGGCCTTTGCATGGGCGGCTTTTGCTGGAAGTTATTCTATACTTTTATTGAGCCGGGTTTTTGCAGGAGGATTTTCCGCCAATATTTCGACGGCCAGTGCGTATATGGCAGATATCAGCGCGCCAGAGGATCGAGCTAAGGCTATGGGTTTAGTCGGAGCGGCTTTCGGGCTCGGCTTTGTTTTTGGCCCAGCGATTGGTGGCTTGTTAATTCCATTTGGTTATCAAATGCCATCTGCATTTGCAGCTTTATTGGCGTTTATCAATCTTGTCGGTGCCTTCATCTTTCTGGCGGAACCAAATAGTTCTGAAGAACGACGAAAAGCAAATCGGCGACGCTTTGATTGGGCGCGGTTCAATGAGATTTTGGCCGATCGCAAATTATTTTTGCCGATTTTCACATTTTCCCTTCTAACTTTGGCTTTTGTTCAGCTCGAGGTAACTTTTGGCTTATACGTTCTTGATAGATTCGGCCTGAGCGAACGTAGGGCGGGACTTCTTTTGGCCTTTGCAGGAATTGTTATGGCGATTGTTCAGGGCCTGATTGTTGGGCGGGCTTCCAAGTTCTTTGGGGAGCGTCGACTTATTACTACGGGTATTATTCTTTTGTGCTTAGGTCTTTTTACCATGGGGCTAGCGCCAAGTCCGTGGGTTCTTGTTTTGGCTTTGGTCGTTTTGGCCATCGGTTATAGTTTCTCTAATCCGTGTTTGTCAGCCTTGGTTTCAAAGTCGGCTTCAGCCAGTGAACAAGGGAGCATCTTGGGTATTTATCAATCGGGAGGAAGCGTGGCCCGAGTTGTAGGTCCGATCTTGGCGGGCACACTTTATGATTGGAATTTAAGAAGTCCGTTCTGGGCTGGAGCCTTAATAACCCTGACCGCGGTTGGAATTTGGATAATATTTTATCGTAAGAAAGCGGGCACGAGTGAGGTTTGAGAGAACAGAAGGCTGGTTGCGAACTTGGATCGCTTGGGTGGCGAGGCATCCGTGGATCGTGCTTGGTTCTTTTATTCCCCTCGCGGGCATCGCAAGTTTTTTATTTTTGACTCAGCTCGGGCTCAATTCAGATTTAACGGATTTAATTTCAGATCGTTTGAGTTTTCACAAAAACTGGAAGGAATATAGGCGAGAATTTCCGCACCTTACAGATAATATTTTGGTTGTGGTGACGGGAGAAACCGAAACTCAAGCTGACGAGGCGGCTGAGTGGTTGGCTGCTAGGCTTCGAGGAAATAGTCATTTTGAGAAAGTCTTTCGTTTAAACACGAATCGATTGCTTGAGGCAGAGTCGCTTTATTATCTTTCGCTTCCGGAATTAAAGGAATTTTCTGGTTTAGTTCGTCAAACGAAACCAATATGGGACCGCTTTTCCAGGCAACAGAGTCTTGGTAGCTTTTTCAATGGGCTGGCAGCGATCGGCGGGAATCAAATCCCACCTGAGATGCTTTCTCAGCTTGATGAGATTCTGAAGGGTGATCGTCTTCGCTTAGATTATGGAGAAATATTTGGTGAAGCACAGGCAAGGGATTCTAAGCGGTATATCGAACTGACGCCTCGATTGGAATACTCAGAACTGTTGCCAGCACAGAAATCAATTCAAGTTTTACACGAAATTATTGATCGAAGTGGATTAAGCGGGGTGAATTTTGGCGTAACGGGTGTTTCGGCTCTGTCCTATGAGGAAATGAAATCCGTAAGTGATGGAGCGGCTTTTTCCGGGATTTTATCATTTGTTCTTGTTGCATTGATTTTGTTTTTGGCTTGTCGAAGCTTTGGGCTTATTGCGGTGATGCTTGTGAATTTAATATTAGGCCTAATTCTAACAGCCGGCTTTGCTGCTCTTGCGGTAGGGCATCTTAATATGATTTCTGTAGCCTTTGCTGTTTTGTTTATAGGGCTTGGTGTGGATTACAGCATTCATTTAGGACTTCATTATAGGGAGAGCCTTAAGTCAGGGCACGAGCGAATTGGGGCCTTAATATCGTCTTTTTCCGAAGTTGGTATCAGTTTGTTGATTTGTACTTTGACAACCTGTTTCGGCTTTTTTGCTTTTGTTCCGACAGCCTATAAGGGAGTCTCCGAGCTTGGCTTGATTGCGGGAGTGGGAATGATAATTAATTTGCTCATTCATTTGACATGGTATCCAGCCGTTCTTTCCGTAATGCCCACTGGGAAACTCAAGCCGAAGAGCCTAAAAGCTTCGGCGGGATCTTTGATTTCGAAGTTCTCCTATCGTCACTACAAGGGGATTCGCGTTTTAGCAGCTGTTTTGCTTTTGCTTACAGGGTTGCTAGCTCTAAAGATACGCTTTGATGCGAATCCACTGAATTTGCAAGATCCTCATACGGAAGCTTATAAAACTTATCGAAATCTTCTTAAGGAAACCGATCGATCGCCTTGGACAATTAAAGTTGTTGCAAATTCAATGGCTGAAGCCGTGGATCTTTCCAAAAAACTTTTGTCTCTGGATACCGTAAGCCAAGTTATTAACTTGGATTCATTTTTCCCAAATGATCTGGAGGAAAAAAAGGCTGCTGTTAAGGAGATTAGCCTTGGAGACCTAGGTCACTCCATGGCGGAGAGTAGAACGGAGAGCCTTGAAGCTGTGGCTAGATTTGCACGAAATTTGACCGGGGCGTCGCCAGAAGAAGAGAGATTAAAGAGTTCGTTGAGTGATTTAGTGTTGAATGCTCAAGAGGGCGATCTAGATTTGTTGCGGGGAGCCATTGTTATTCCGAGCCTAGATTTTTATAAGTCGGTGCAACTGGGAGTCGAGAAGGCTCAACAAGCCAACTTCAATCTTCCCGCGGAAGTTTCAGAACGTTATGTTTCGACCAATGGGAAATATCGCTTGGAAGTTTTTCCAAAAAAAGACTTGATGAATGTTGAGTCCATGCGAGAGTTTGCAAATGATGTTCTCAAGGTGGCGCCTCGTGCTACTGATGATCCGGTGACACTGCCCTTGACCGGGGATGCTGTTGTAGAAGCTTTTATAGAGGCTTTCTTGTTGGCAGGATTTTTAATATTTCTGACGGTATTGTTTTTGAGCCGCAGCGTAGTAGACTCGATTCTGGTGATGTGTCCTTTAGTTTTGGGCTCAAGTCTGATCGTTGGCTTTATGGTCGTGATAGGATTGGACTTTAATTTTGCAAACATTATTGTGCTGCCTTTGGTGTTGGGAATTGGCGTGGATTCGGGCGTGCATATTGTTCATCGATTTCGAAAACTGGCGAGTTTCGAAGATGCGGATAGCAGCACAGCCAGATCGATTTTCTTCAGTTCTCTTACTACGATTGCTAGTTTTGGCACGCTGGCCTTGTCGAGTCACCGGGGCACCGCAAGTATGGGAGTATTATTAGCGGTTGGAACATTTATTATGATGCTATCGAGCCTGGGACTATTGCCGGCTCTGTTGCATCGAAAAGCAGAAGAAAAAGTGAGGCGGGCGGCATAATATGGGGACATTAATTTTGGTTCGGCACGGTCAGTCGAAATGGAACCTAGAAAATCGTTTTACCGGATGGATCGATGTGGATCTTTCACCGGCTGGAATAGAAGAAGCTGAGAAGGCGGGCCAGGCTTTAAAGAGTTTAAATAAAACCTGGGATATGGCTCATACATCTCGACTCAAGCGCGCGCAGGACACACTTTCTATTGCGATCAATGTGATGGAGATTAAGCGCATGGAAATCTGGATGGACTCCGCACTTAATGAGCGCCACTATGGCGAGCTTCAGGGCATGAACAAAGACGAGGCCCGAAAAAAATGGGGTGACGAGCAAGTTCATATTTGGCGTCGGAGCTATGATGTCCCTCCGCCAGGAGGAGAGTGTTTGGCGGACACTTCAAAGAGAGCGCTTCCGTATTTTAAGGAATATATTTTAAAAGCTGTCGCGGCAGGCAAAAATGTTTTGGTTTTTGCGCACGGCAACTCCCTTCGCTCCATTATTATGTACTTAGATAAGATGACGCCGGAGCAGATACTTCAATTCGAGATTGCTACGGGTGTTCCCTATTTGTACGAAATTGATGAGCTTTCGATGGTTGCGGATAAGAGAGTGCTCGAGATTTAGAACTCATTGCAAGCTTTTCAATTTTCTTTAGGAAGGAATATAATTTTAAGAACGCTAAGAAGGACAAGTTTTACAAACCCAATAAAGTTCAAAAATTAATATGACCTTGCGAAAGGTGGCGGTAGAGGGTGGTGAGCTTAGAATCTTCTCAAGTAAGGCTATCCTGAAAATCGCCCCAGGTCTTCATCCAACATCTCAAAGTCCAATGCCTTGAAGCTATCTAAGATGCTTGAGCTTTTGCTCGCACCCGGTATCGCAAATACATTCTCCGACTGTCGCAGTAGCCAATGAAGCATTATGCAGTAAGTGCTCGTATTGTATTTTTTGGCCATGTCTTTAAGTTCTGACACTTGATTAGCTTCTGTATGTTGATGATGGCCACCAACCGGGCTATGCGCAACATAGGCAATTTGTTCTTGTGCACAAAATTCCACAAGTCCGGACTTGAAATCATTTTGCTTAAATAAATGCTGTCGGTTCTGAACGGCCTCGACTCGTATAACTTTCAGGGCTCGTTCCAGTTGGCCTTGATCAAAGTTGGAAACTCCCAAATGCTTAATCTTTCCCTCGGCTTGTAAATCCTTAAGGCTGCCCATACTTTCTTCAAGCGGAACATTGGAGTCTTCGGCGTGCAAATAATACAAATCAAATTGCTTAATGCCGAGATCCTTAAGGGATTTATCACAAGCCTTTCGAATACTTTCAGGGCGACAATCCATTTGCCAGCCACCTTTAAGCCGCGTGCAGCCCACCTTTGTGGCCACAACAACTCGCCGAGTAGTTTTGATTGAACTAAGAGCCTCTCTGATAAGTTGCTCATTATGACCCTTATCGGTTTCGTCCAAACAATAGGAATTGGCAGTATCAATAAAATCGCATCCTGCCGCGACGGCATCGCGGACGACTTGCCGTCCGTGCTCTCGATCCGGTCGTCCGTCAACCGACAGAGGCATGGCGCCTAGGCCAATCGGGAAGACCTGAAATTCAGTTTTACCAATTCTTCGTTTTAATCTTTTCATTGTTTACCCCAGCGTGAAAGTTCGACCGCAAAATACGTCGCGATCAAATCAGCCCCCGCTCGAAAGATCGAAGTCGTAACTTCCTGAATGGCTCGTTTGCGGTCAAACAATCCATTTTTTGCTCCCAGTTCTAGCATCGCCGCTTCCCCGCTGACATGATAGGCCGCGACGGGGACAAGAGAGCGGTCTCGAAAATCTGAGATGATATCAAGATAATGAGAGGCTGGTTTAACCATTACAATATCGGCAGATTCCGAAATATCTAGTTCTAATTCTCGCTCAGCTTCGCGGCGGTTGGAGGGGTCCATTTGATAAGCTAATTTGTCGCCGATCACTTTCGAAGCTAGCGTGTCGCGAAAAGGTCCATAAAAACAAGAAGCATATTTGGCAGTGTACGAAAGAATGGCTGCGTTTTTGTAGGAATTCGCATCAAGGGCATTTCGAATAGCGCCCACACGTCCATCCATCATATCTGAGGGCGCGAGAATTTGGGCCCCGTATTTGGCGTGCAAGAGTGCCATCTGGCAAAGTACTTCTACAGTTTCGTCGTTTAGAATCTCCCCATTTTTGTAAAGCCCATCATGGCCATGATCGGTATAGGGATCGAGAGCAAGGTCTGTTGCGACTATGGCTTTAGGATATTTTCCTCGAATTTCAGCAATCGCATGACATAGAGCCGAATCGGAATTAAGAGCTTCACTCCCCTTGGAATCTTTTTTGTCGGACACCCCGAACAAAAGGAAAGTTCCAATCTCGGCATCTTCAATTGATTTTAAAAATACCATTAACTTGTCAGTCGAGTACGTAAATAACTGAGGAAGATGGGCATTTTTCTTTTCAATTCCCTTTCCTTCGCAAACAAACAACGGAAGGATGAGTTTGGATGGATCAATTGTGACTTCTCGGACGAGAAGTCGGATGCTCTCGGATTGGCGAAGCCGTCGAGGTCTTTCTAATAGATTCATGCTTTAGGTCCTTCCTTTACGACAAAGCTTAAAAGCTTTTTGGGAACAAAAATGATTTTAATTATTTCACCAGCAACAAATTTAGCGATCTTATCATCTGCTAAAGCTAATTGGCGTAATTCCTCTTGTGTGATTTCGGGTGAAGCATCAATCGTACCACGAAGCTTGCCATTGATCTGAATGGCAAATTGTACTCGGTCGACAATAAGGTACTTGGGGTCGGCTTTTGGCCATTTGGCATTGAGGGTGGAAGCCTTTTCTCCCAACACGGTCCAGATCTCTTCGGAAATATGGGGCGCAAAGGGGGAAAGCAAAAGTACAAAATCTTTGGCAACTTCCAAAGAAATTTCCGTCTCTTCGATAAGGCTATTGTGACAAACCATCAAATGCGAAATGGCAGTATTGAATTTTAATCCTTCAATATCTTTGCTGACCCGATCGATAGCCTGATGAATGGCGTTCAAAGATTTCTGGCTAGCAGGATTACTTGTAACCTTAGATTCATGAACAAAACTTCGCCAGATGCGCCCCAGGAAGCGGTACATTCCATCAATATTGGCAGTGGACCAAGGCTTGGATTTTTCCAGAGGGCCCATAAACATTTCGTACATCCGAAAAGCATCGGCTCCGTAGGTGGCCACAATTTCGTCAGGGTTCACAACATTGCCACGAGACTTGCTCATTTTTTCACCGTCTTCGCCAAGAATTAATCCTTGGTTTACAAGCCGCTGGAATGGTTCTTTGGTGCTGACCAAACCCAAATCAAAGAGAACTTTATGCCAAAATCTTGAATACAAGAGATGCAAGACTGCATGTTCAACGCCGCCCACATAAAGATCAACGGGCATGAAATGTTTTTCAATTTTAGGATCCCAAGCTTGTTTATCATTTTTGGGATCAAGATAACGGAGGTAGTACCAACACGAACCAGCCCACTGAGGCATTGTATTTGTCTCTCGTCGTGCTGATCTTCCCGTTCGGGGATCCTTAATTTTGACCCACTCATCGATTGTGGCGAGTGGACTTTCACCTGTCCCACTAGGCTCATAGCGTTCGACTTCGGGTAACAATAAAGGCAACTCGTCCTCATCTAAAACTCTGAACGTCCCATCCTCAAAATGCAAAACCGGAATCGGCTCTCCCCAGTAGCGCTGTCGACTGAAAATCCAATCGCGGAGGCGATAGGTGATTGTTGATTTACCTATTTTCTCTTTTACGAGAATTTCACAAATCCTTTTCTTAGCGGCATCATTGGTTAGTCCATTGATAAAATCGGATTCAATATGTTTAGCGTCTCCCGTAAAGGGAAGCTCTTTGGCCTCTAAAACTCGGACAATGGGAAGGTCGAATTTTTTCGCAAATTCAAAATCTCTTTGATCATGAGCTGGCACCGACATCAAAGCCCCAGTGCCATAATGTGCAAGTACATAATCAGCAACCCAGATTGGGATTTGCTTTTTGGTAAAGGGATGCAAAGCAAAGGAGCCTAAAAAGACTCCAGATTTTTCTTTGGCCAGATCCGTTCGATCTAGATCGGATTTTGTAGACGCCTCCTTAAGGTAATCCTGAACAGCTTTAGCTTGAGATTTCGATGTAAGTTCCTGTACCAGGGCATGCTCAGGGGAAAGAACCAAAAAAGTCGCTCCAAATATCGTGTCAGGTCGTGTTGTAAATACACGAATTTTCTTTTTTGGATTTTCCGCAACTTCAAAGTCAATTTCGGCCCCCTCGGATCGTCCGATCCAATGCCGCTGCATTTCTTTGATGCTTTCTGGCCAGTCTAAACCTTCGAGATCTTCAAGTAAGCGATCGGCATAGGCGGTGATTTTCAAGACCCACTGACGAAGATTTTTTTTCTCCACAGGATGCTGACCTTCAACAGATAGTCCATCGGCGACTTCTTCGTTTGCCAGTACAGCCTTAAGAGCTGGGCACCAATTCACTGGTACTTCGCTTTGATAAGCTAAGCCCCTCTTAAAGAGCTGAATAAAAATCCACTGCGTCCATTTGTAGTATTTGGGATCAGTGGTATTAACCTCCCGATCCCAGTCATAAAAAAACCCAAGGCTCTTGAGCTGCTTTCGGAAAGTTTCACAATTTTTTTCCGTTGTAATTTTGGGATGCACGCCAGTTTTCAGAGCATAATTTTCTGCCGGCAATCCAAAGGCATCGAAGCCCATGGGATGCAAAACATTAAAGCCATTCATTTTTTTAAAGCGAGCTATGATGTCCGTGGCCGTATAACCCTCAGGGTGTCCAACATGAAGTCCCGATCCCGAAGGATAGGGAAACATATCTAGAGCATAAAACTTGGGCTTATTCGGCTCAAAACTCGTTTGAAAAATCTTATTGTCTTCCCAAAACTTCTGCCATTTGGGCTCAATGCTGGCCGGGTTATAGTGCATATCATTAGGTTTTAGGATAGTTTTGGGGCAGATGAAAACCATATTTGAGCGAATCGTGGATGGTGACATTCCTTGCCATAAGGTCTGGGAGAACGAGAGATTTTTGGCCTTTCTGGATATACGCCCTGTGGCCCCGGGGCACTGCTTAGTGGTTCCCAAGGCGAAGGTGGATCCAGTCTTTAGTATGGATGACAAAGCTTATTCGGAGCTCTTTTTAGCAGCGAAGCGAGTGGCCGAAAGGTTGAAGCAAGTCGTCGAATGTGAGCGAGTTTGCCTGGCTGTCGTGGGATTTGAAGTGCCGCACACCCATATCCATTTGATTCCATGCCGATCAATGGTGGATTTTCCGTGGCCAGGTGGAAAGCCGGTTGAGTCCGAAGAGCTTCGAGCGCTGGCTCAAAAAATTTACTTTTGAAGGGCGACTTTGTTGGTGTCGCTCTTATCAAGGCAAACGTAGAATTGGTCCGTGATCGTCATCGAAGCCTTTTCAAAGCCGAGAACTTGCTTGGAGCCACAGGCTTCGGTCTGGCAATCGAGATATTCAGAGTCTCGTTTATAGCGCGCGGCATACAAGGCCAGAATGAATTCTTTAAAGCAGGGGATCGCGTTCTTGAGGCGATTGAAATAACTAGGGTCTTTTAGACTTTCCAGCCGCTCCTTATTTGGAACTTCTAGTTTCGGTAGGTTCTTGGGAGAAGTTAGGTTCTCAATCTTCAAGCTCGAGTCGTTGAAGTTATATTCGATTGTCTTGCCTGTCCCGTCGTTGCTGATTTGATCGTGAAGGAGCGGAGCCTGGCGATTGGTTTCAAAACTATCGAAGCGTTTCATTGCCTCCTCTCGACTTCTTTTGGTCTGCTCCCAGCTACTCATTTGGGCCTGAGCCGAAAAAACAAATGATGATAGAAAAATAAAGCTGACAATTCCCAATACCCATCGCATTTATATATTTTAATACAAAATCACAAAAAAAATTTCATTCGTGGTTTCGGGGATTTAGGCTTACTTACGATCTTCTAAACTATGATTCAGAGCCTGAATTTCTGGGTGTTGCCTAATAAATTTCAATAGTTCCACCCAAGTAAAATTTGGTCGCAAGATTCCAAACTTCTCGATGACTTGTTTGGCGAATTCATAATCCTGTGGGTGATCAACGGTCCACCGCATTTTGTACATCTCGGTTTGAAACTCTGGATCGAGGGGATTGGAAAAATTGCTGAGTTTAAAGCGTTCAGGTTGATTTCGAATAAAAGGCGAGACATGTTCACGGTCCTCCGGCTTAGTTGCCTCTCTATGGGCCACTTCCAATGCCGTAAAGCGCATTACTTCGGCGTCCAGACCATGAGGAAAGCTAAAACGAAGATTGTTGGAAAGATAATCACAATCGTCTTCTTTGAATTTACGAATCATTTCACTTATAAGAGCCGGGTCAAGAAATGGACAGTCCGATGTTGCGCGAACAACGATCGTCGCCCCCGAATTTTTGGCCGCTTCGTAGTAGCGAGAAAGAACATCATTCTCGCTACCGCGAAAAACTTCGAATGATTTGTCTTTGCAAAAAGTCTCGACTCGATCGTCTTGAGGAGACGCTGAGGTGGCAACGATAAGATGCTGAATTCCCTCTATTTTTGAGAGTCGCCGTAAGCAAAACTCCAAAAGACTGATACCCGCGGCTTCTTTAAATATTTTTCCTGGGAGTCGCGTCGATCCCATTCGTGCTTGAACGATTACGGAAGTTATTTCATTCATTTGATAATTCTAAACACTTCAAACGCCTCTGCGGCAACTTGTCCACATTCCGTGCCACGAACTCTCGCTAAGGCTTCGAGGGATTCTTTTGATCGTGGATGAGGGAAGGCTTCACATTCTGTAGTGTAGGCTTCGAGTGCTTCAATTTTTTTGACCAATGTTTTGCTGATCTCTATATAGAGCTGAGGCATAAAGGTGCGAGCTTTGATTCCCCATTCACGACTTGAAATATTTTCCCAAAAATAGACTTCATTTACTTTATTTATTGGCTTTGCCCGGCAAGCCACAACAACAGCTTCGGAGATAATGCGATGATCGCGGTTCAAATCTTCGTAGTGATGGGTAAAGACCGCTTCAGCTTTGTAGTCTAAAATGTATTTAGAAATCCTTTTAGTAATTTCTAAAAAATCCATGCTATCGAATTTTTGATCAGGAAAGTTCTCGTGTGCGACGAGTTGCGCGCCTAATATTTTTGCGGCTTTTTTTGCTTGCTCTGCCGACTGATTTTTATCTTTGCTATCTCGACTCGTGGGGCCTTCACCTAAAAGAATAATGCCAACTTCCCCACCCGAGGCGGTAAGTTTGGCAATGCTACCCCCCGCGCCAAGAACTTCATCATCAGGATGAGCTGCAATAAACAAGCTACGCATAAGCTTATAGTCTTTCTGGCTTAGTTGATATCGAGTCAAAATACTTTGCTTTGATCTCAGTTAAAACCTTGAAATAGGAAAACCAATCCCAAATGGAGTCCGCGTGAATTTCGATAGGGCTGCTGGCCGCGATGCTAAACTCAAGTGTTTGGAGGTCGGAACTCGGTCGGCTGTGTGCTTGCAGATCATGCCAAAGTTGTTGTCCACCATCTACGAAAGGATTCAATCCAAGATAACCAAAAAAGTACATTGCCCCTTCAAAATTATCGCTAGGTCCCATGGTGACAAGACTTCCTCGATAGGCACCCTTGGAATCTAGGAAATGCTGATAGGCATAAAATTCACGAGGTAAATCCTTTATGGCGGGATGGATTAAACTCCCTCCAAAATTTATATATTCCGGCTGGTCATAAACAAATGACGAATCTCGTGCTCCAGAATTGCGCTGAACCAACCATTCTTTGAGGGAGCGTGAACGTAGTGGGCTAGGAAGCTTCTTATTGTTCGGAAGCCGATCAAAGCTTGTTCCTGGCCAGTCTGACCCAAGGTGGCCTGGATTGGCATAGAATTCGGTAATGAGCAAATCAGCGTTCAAGTTATCGTCGTGTTTAATTTTGATTAGACTCAAATCTTCAAAGGCATGATTCTCATTTAAGTTGAGACTGTATTCCTTGTTCAGATCGTAAATCATAAAGATTTTTTCATTTTCAAAATCCACTCGAAAACGAAGTCGATCAGCGATATAGGCTGGCTTGTCACCGCAGGCCGACAGCGTGACAAGTGTCACTAGAATTGAAATCCCTGAGAAGAAGGAGCGCACTCTTTATTTTATCGCTTTTTTTCAAAGAAGCTTCGCAGCAGATTAAGAATTTTGTCGGATTCTGAATGATTTTCGATTTTTTGCAGATGTGTCGAGTAGAGTGCCTTGCCATCCGCGCCGAATTTGTCACTAGAGATAAGGTAGAAAATTGACTTGATGCGACTTAGTCGTGCAGCGGCCATACACATCGGGCAGGGTTCAAGCGTTGAATAAAGCTCGCAGTCATTAAGGTATTTTGTATTTAGAAATTTTGTAGCTCTCTTGATGGCAATCATTTCAGCATGCGCTAAAAAATTAGATTGCTTCTCTGTTTCGTTATGTGCGCCAGAGATAATTTTCCCATCTTTTACCATGACCACACCGATTGGAACTTCGTCGGCTTGTGCGGCCATTTCTGCGAGCCGAGTGCATTCATAAAAAGCCCTGGTCTGATCCGTCATACGCTGATCTTGGTCCAATCAATCGCTTGAAGATTTAGTTTTTGAGTTAGAATTTGATTGGATTTTGAAAAAGGCCGTGAGCCAAAAAAACCTCGATGCGCCGAAAGCGGAGAAGGATGCGGAGACTGGATCAAGTAGTGTCGTTTATTTGTGATGAGGGCCTTCTTTTTTTGAGCGGCCGCTCCCCATAGGATAAAAACCATTCCATGCTCACGCTCATTTAAGAGTGAGATTACGCGATCGGTAAAGATTTCCCAACCTTTGGCCTGATGCGAGAAGGCTTGGGAGCGTCGCACGCTGAGTACCGCATTGAGTAGCAAAACACCTTGCTTGGCCCATCCGGTTAGCTCCGACTCTTTCTTATCCCACGCGAAGTTCAAATCGCTCTGAAGTTCCTTAAAAATATTCAAAAGGCTCGGCGGTTTAATTCGTAGAGCATCAGGTACTCCAAATGACAGTCCTGTCGCCTGGCTCTCTCCGTGATAGGGGTCCTGGCCGAGGATAACAACTTTGGTTTGCGAATAGTCGACGAGTTGTAGAGCCCGAAGGACCTTATCTCGCGGCGGGAAAACCGATGTTCCCGTGTTGTATTCAGATCGAAGAAAGTCACAGAGGGCCTTGAAATAAACTTTGTCAGCTTCTGGGGCCAGGAGCTCTCGCCATTCGATTGCCAAGCCGTCTGGGAAGCTTTGGGGCTTCGAGGATTCTTGTTTAGGAGCAGGGGCTGAGTTCATGATGAGTTATTCAAAGCTTTGAAGTTTCGAGATGACAAGGCATAAAAAAAACCCCCAGAGGACCTGGGGGTTTTCTTTAATATCTTCCGACTGGGCGATTAGGGGAGGGGATAAGGGTTTTAAGGGTTTTAGGGTCGCCCAGCCGAAAAAACTAAACTTATCGGATCATCTCTATAGCAAGAGTCATGCCAAGTTTTTGACGATAGCTAATATATTGAAATCATTATGTTTTATTTTTAGAATGAGTCATTTTTGCATAAATATAATACTTTAGAGCAGGTAAGAATTACATTCGATGTTTTTGAGTGCTTCAAAATTGGTATTTTTATCAAATGATTTCATGCACTTAATTCATTTATGCTCGAATGTAGAAATTACATTTTTTGGCTGGAATGGCGTTCTTTTGCATTTCTGGAGCGTTTTGAATTTGACAGTCGCATCTAGGCTAGGCAGATAAGCTTAAACGGCCAATAAGCTAGGTTTAGAAGGAGTAAAATAATGGAAGAAAATTTAATCGTTCAATCTAAGGTAAGAGAGTTGTTCAAAAAGTATGACTGCAACACAGGCAGTGACTCATTGGATCAACTTAACAAGGAAGTTGCTCGAATTATTAAAGTGGCTTCGGATCGGACCAAGGAAAACGGTCGTAAGACTGTTAAAGCTGCTGATATTTAATTATCAGTTTAATTGTAGCAGTTTGTCTACAAAGGGCTCTCGGAACACCGAGGGCCTTTTTTTGAGACTAAATCGACTTATACTTGTTTAGTTTGTTGTGAAGGGTTTTAAGGCTGATATCTAGCATTTTCGCCGCCTTGGTTTTATTCCCATCCACATAGTTAATTGTATGAAACAGAAGCTGCTTCTCTACCTCCTCCATCGTGGTTCCTAGCCGAAACTCCACGACAGGGGCCTTCCTGGCTTTGGAGGTTAGGGTTTCTGGAAGGTCATCAGGCTCAATTACATCGTTGGTAGAGACGATGACGGCTCGTTCGATAACATTCTTCAGCTCACGCACGTTACCAGGGAAGCTATACTTTTTAATGAGGTTGAGAGCCTCTCGGGCGATGCCCTTTATGTTTCGATCATTCTTTAAATTAAACTCTTCAATAAAAGTTTGGATTAAAAGTGGGACATCCTCTGTTCTTTCCCTTAAAGGAGGCAATTTAATCGTAAAAACATTCAATCGATAAAACAAATCTTCTCGGAAACTTCCTTCATCGACCATCTCATCCAAATTTCGATTGGTCGCGGCAATCACTCTGACATCTACTTTTAGTTCTTGAGTTCCACCCAGTCGACGAAAGCTGCCATCTTCAAGCACACGGAGTAATTTAGATTGAAGATCAGCATTCATTTCTCCAATTTCATCCAAAAATAAAGTCCCGGCATCCGCGAGTTCAAAGCAACCCTCTTTGCGATGTATAGCTCCCGTAAAGCTCCCTTTTTCGTGGCCGAATAGCTCGCTTTCCAAGAGACTTTCTGGAATGGCAGCGCAATTAACGGGGATATAAGACTTTTGATTTCGCTTGGAATTTTGATGTATCGCTTTGGCGACAAGTTCCTTTCCCGTGCCGCTTTCTCCTGTAATCAAAACGGGAGCGGTACTGGGTGCAATCACTTGAATCTGTTTGAATACTGCCTTCATTTTAGGCGTGGAGCCATTAAGCTTGCCAAAGGTTCCAAGTTTTCGAACTTTGTCTCGTAACAGAAGCATTTCTTCATAAACGCGAGCGCGCTTGGAAATTTTCTCGATCGTTAACTTGAGGCGTGCGACATCCACTGGCTTTGTCAAAAATTCTTCAGCCCCAGTCTTAATACATTCGACCGCCGTTTCGATATTTCCGTGAGCCGAAAGCACGATGACATGGGTATGTTCCAAGAATTTTTCTTCCTTTAAGAGGTGAAGAAGGGCCATCCCATCATTTTCCGGCATCTTTAAATCAGTGATGATGATTACCGGTTGGAAGCGCTTTACCGTATCGAAAGCGGCTCGCACGTCCGGCGCCGTCATAACCTCATAACCCCAAGACTCAACAAGATCCTTAAGACCTTCTCGCGCGTTGGCCTCGTCATCGACAATGAGGACGCGAACTCGAGGTTTTTCGGCAACTTGTTGGTGATGTTCCGGATTGTTTGCTTTCACTTTCAAATTCCTTCCATAGATCGCGGAAATACTAAACTGAATTCAGTGCCTTCTTTGGGTTCACTTTTGACATCTACATAACCGCCGTGCTCGCGAACGATTCTTCGAACAATGGCCAAGCCCAATCCGCTCCCTTTTTCCTTAGTTGTAAAATAGGGGCTAAAGATCTGATCCATGATGGACGTGTCAATGCCGGAACCTGTATCCGAAACATTAATGAATATTTTCTTTGCATCGAAGTTAGTCGAAATACTTATCTGACCTCCATCGGGCATCGCTTGTGTAGCGTTGATGATTAAGTTTATCAGGGCCTGGCGAACCTGGTCAGAGCTTCCGACGATATCGGGTAAGTGTTCGTTTAAATCCAATCTAATTTTGACGCCCTTTTGTCGTAACTCGAGCCTCATAAATTCCATCAAGGATTTAATAAGGGAGTTGAAATTGATTTTAGCCTTCGTCTGTTCATGGGGGGCTGCTAAATCCAAAAAACCAGTGATGACTTTGCCAAGGCGTTTCATTTCTTCCTCAATAACCGTAAGGTAACGGTTAGCCTTTTCGGCTGTGTGAGTATCCGGGATATCCTTCGCCAGTTCGGCAATGCACGAGCGCAAGGTCTCAATATTGATGATAATTGAGTTCATGGGGTTTTTGATTTCATGCGCCAAGACCGCCGCCAACTCGCCCAAAGTTGACATCTTCTCGCGCTGAGCACTTTCAATATCGTCCATATTCTTGCCTCTCTTGGCTCTAGCTTATATCTTAAAGTATGAAGGTAGGGCAGTAGGTCATGGGTAGAAATTGTCAAATATGGCTTAATTTTTGTGTAATTGGCGTATTTTTAAGCTCTTGCGCAGCTCAGTCGTCGTTTCAGATGGCCACTCGTACTGAAGAAATTGTCAATCGAGCGCAGCTTGTGGACCCCACTGATCCTGACTCCGAACGAGCTTTACTAAGTTATCAGGTTGGTCGCGACTACCTGGGGCAGGCACGATTTGATAGAGCCACTCAAAATTTTACCAATGCGGAACGATTTGCGAGTCGTGTTTTAGCCAAAAAGGACCCAGAGTTTCGATACCAACGAGCTAAGGAGCTTGACGCTCAAGTAGCTAAAGAGGATTTTCCTTCGGACGTTAATGAAGTTACAAGGGTGAAATCAGGCGCTGAATCCCAGGCCGATGCTGTCGTAGATAGAGGTCGGGGTTCTTTGTCGGCTCAAGCACTTGCGGATTATCTTGCTCGGAAAAATCAATCGTCAGTTGATGTTCAGCCCCCACAGGCGCTTGTTAAGCTTCCATCAGCCAAAAGTCTTCCCAAAAAGATAGAGAAGCCCAAAGAAACTCGCAAAGTCCCGGAAGCAAAGATGGAAGTTTTGGAAGAGGGCATAGATGGTAAGGAAATAGTGGAGAGAGTTGTGGCTCCAGCAAAGGTCGAAGCGAAATTAGCTCCTGTTCTGCCAGATGACGAGCCTGCGGCTCCGGACCTCGAGGAGGAGGGGGCGTCGAAAGTCGAAAGTTCAACCTATGCGGGTCCCAATAAACGAAGGCTCTCGGCGAGTCTCAATTTTGCTTCAAAGGATGACAAGCTTGGGGCGCAGGCGATGGGTGAGTTGGATGAGATCAGCCGATATCTGGTCGAGAATCCGAGCGATACGATTGTACTTTCAGGAACCTTAGCTCCTGGCGAGAGTAAGGATATCGTCGAAAGACGCTATGGCGGTATAAAAAAATATCTAACGGGTCGAGGCGTCCCGGAGGATCAGATTCAGCTTGATTCAGCGCATAAAGAAGGAAGATTGGCCGAATTTCAGATGTTTATTCTCGAGCATTGATTTCTCTGCACATTCTTGGCGATGTGTCGTATAGCTCTAGGTCGACGATGCAGAATCCGATGCAAGCCAAGGATAACTCAAAAGACTGGTGGGAAAATCGGTATCAGTCCAAAACACCCTATCTCTACCCCAAAGTACCAAGTGATTTTCTTCTAGAATTTGTAGGGCTCTTGCCGGAGAAAGCCCAGGTCATTGACTTGGGATGTGGTGAAGGTCGCAACTCGGTTGCCCTGGCTCTCAAAGGTCATCAAGTTCGCGGGATAGATTTTTCCAAAACGGCCCTCAGCCGTGCTGAGGAAATGGCCAAGGCATCAGGTCTTAATATTGAATTTCGGAAAGCTGATTTAGATTTTTTTATTCCAGATTTGATGAGTTTTGATGCCATTTTTTGTATCGATATGAAGCCTTCGCCCACGCTGATGAAAAATATGCTTCGAGGCTTAAGAAAAGATGGAATGATTTTTATCGAAGCTTTTCTTGTAAAGGCCATGAGACAAACAAAGGAATTAGAACTGTTTGAATGTTTCAAGCCCGGTGAGCTTTTAAAACACTGGGCTGTCGGTCCAAACTTTCGAGTTGTTTACTACAGTGAATTGAAGCCGGATCTTGATCGCGAGAAAGTTCAAATCATCATTCAAAAAACGGAGATGCTATGAGTCTTGGTTATGAGTCTAATTATATTTTTCGAGCCACCGAATTGAGTAAGCGGAATCGCGTGTATACTTTTGATGATGTTTTATTGGTGCCTGTGCGATCGGCAATCATGAGTCGATTTCATACGGATTTGACCAGCCAGTTTACGAGACGATTCAAGTTGAAGCTGCCAGTGGTGGCGGCCAATATGGACACAGTTTCCGAGAAAGAAATGTGTATAGCCATGAATGAGATTGGAGCTGCGGCCATATTGCATCGATTTATGGATATTCCATCACAAGTGCAGCAGCTGAAAGCTATCCGGCAGGCGCAAGAAAAAACTGGGGGCGTGTTGGCGGCTTCGGTTGGTGTTTCCGAAGATTCAAAAGAACGTGCACGCGCTTTAGTTGATGGGGGGGCACAGATATTGACAGTGGACATTGCTCATGGGCATAGCGAGTCCATGATCGAAATGATTCGTGCGCTCAAAAAAGAATTTCCAGACGTCGATGTGATTGGTGGCAATGTTGCGACACCTCAGGCCACAGAAGATCTTATTAAGGCTGGCGCGGATGCGATCAAGGTTGGAATCGGACCTGGAAGTATGTGTACGACCCGAGTGATTACAGGAGTGGGCGTTCCCCAACTCACGGCGATCGCAGCTTGCGCAGAGATCGGGCGCAAGCATGGTGTGCCGATTATTGCTGATGGGGGCATTCGAGCAAGTGGGGACGCCTTCAAGGCGCTGTGTGTTGGCGCTTCGTCGATTATGATGGGATCGATGCT
>PCXB01000075.1:0-830 GCA_002787535.1 Deltaproteobacteria bacterium CG11_big_fil_rev_8_21_14_0_20_45_16 | reverse complement strand
GGCGCTTCGTCGATTATGATGGGATCGATGCTGGCCGGCTGTTTGGAAACTCCGGGTGAGCTTGTTAAGGGCAAAAAGCTTTACCGTGGAATGGCCTCTCGTTCAGCGCAAGTTTCTTGGCGAGGCGGTGCTTTGCCGGAGGGCATGGCTCCGGAGGGGGAGAGTCATTTGGTGAGTTGCCGAGGGCCGGTTCGTGAAACCGTTATGGAGCTTACCGGTGGCATCCGAAGTGGTATGAGTTATCTAAACTCCCAAAAACTTGGGGATCTTTCGGAATTTGCATTTTTTGTCGAAGTCAGCCCAAATTGCCAGCGAGAAAATCTTGCTCATGGGCTGCTTTTGACCGATAGTTCGAGGAATTAAGTGCGGCCTTAGCTCGGCTATCCCACCGAAGGTGGGTAGATGGAATAGAGAGCGATGCTCTATCCAGCTGAGCCAAGTCTGTGGCAGTTTGACAAAATAGATGCGGCCTTAGCTCAGCTGGATAGAGCATCTGGCTTCGAACCAGAGGGTCGGGAGTTCGAATCTCTCAGGCCGCGTTTTTTCTTTCAGCAGAAAGTTGATTTTAACTTGATCTTGCGACCAGGAGGGGTCAGTCGATAGGCTTTTCTGATGCATGCGTTGAGTGCAAGAAAGGCTTTTCATTACTGTCGTGCGGACCTTCGGAAGAAGGTAATTCGGGACTTTGGTGAGAACGCCGACGCTTTATGGGCTCAGGTGCGAACGGGGTCGATCAAATTATATGATGCGCTTGTGATCGCCGATGTTCTCAAGTCTCTTCGTCCGAAGAAAATTTTGGAAGTTGGCGCCTATATAGGCTTCTCGGCACG
>PCXB01000063.1 GCA_002787535.1 Deltaproteobacteria bacterium CG11_big_fil_rev_8_21_14_0_20_45_16 | reverse complement strand
CTTTGGAGGATCCAGATTGGACCGCTAATGCCATTAAGGAGTGGCTCGTCACGACAGATTAAGGAATTTCACTTTCAAATACCCGTGCAAGATATACCCGCCGGCCCAATAAAAAACCTATGTTTTTCAGACAAATAGAGGCCTTCTGGCTTTAACCTAGGTCAAAAGCAAGTCAAAGCGCCCCAGTTTGTCCCCAAAATTAAAGAAATGATTCGGCTATTAAGGAATCAACTTTATAATCAATTCCACAGATGAATGATCAAATAGAGGATGAAAACACAACAAGTTTTCGGTTTGAAAAAAGCCAACTTCCGGAGTTGGACCGGGTCGTACATCTCGTCGAGAAAGCTAAGAAATTTGCAGCAATTGATATTTTGGAAACAATTCAATTTCGGAAGTCCAACTTCCCCATTTTTTCCCTTCGCTTTGGTCCGGATGATCCTCGTCTTCCTTGCTTAGCTCTCTTTGGCGGTGTTCATGGGCTTGAGCGCATTGGCTCTCAGACGATTGTGAGCTTTCTAGAGAGCTTTGTGGCGCGCCTTGAATGGGATGAAGATCTTTTGGAAAGTCTCAAAACAGTACGATTACTGTCCATTCCTATTGTAAACCCGGCCGGAATGTATATGGGGCGTCGCTCCAATCATCATGGCGTTGATCTGATGCGAAACGCGCCTATCGAAGCTGAAGGACCCACTCCGTTTTTGATTGGCGGGCATCGAATTACGAGTCGCATCCCTTATTATCGCGGCAAGAAAAACGAGCCCATGGAATTGGAATCTCAGGCGGTTATTAACTTTTGCGAAAAAGAGATTTTACCAGCCTCCTGCAGTATTGCGCTGGACGTTCACTCCGGTTTTGGAATGCGAGATCGGCTTTGGTACCCTTATGCAAAAAGTACCCGGCAGTTTGAGCGCATTGCCGAAGTGCAATCGCTCACAAGCTTACTTAAGCGAAGTTACCCCAATCATATTTATGTTGTAGAACCACAATCCCAACATTATCTGACCCACGGCGATCTTTGGGATTATATTTACGAAAAGCATCAGAAGAATCCCGATTGGAATAAAAACTTATTTTTGCCTCTGACTCTTGAGATGGGATCTTGGCTATGGCTCAAAAAAAATCCCATGCAGATTTTATCTGGATCCCTGGCGGTTTTTCATCCTATTGCCGGTCACCGACAGAAGCGAATCTTCCGTCGGCATATCGCCTTGTTTGAATTTCTCTGGCGAGCCTCTAAGTATTACTCAGCTGGAAAACTCATATAATAGTCTGACGGGTTGCTTACTATCGAGTCCAAGCTAGCTCCTGCTGTTAAGCCAAACGATGAATACGGATTGGCTCCAAGATCTTGAAGACTTTTGTGATCATAAAAATCATCATTATCTTCGTCAAAACCCACATCATAGGGATCATCCTGTCCGGCCGTGTTCGCTGAAGCCGCCGTGCCGGCTACAAAATCTTCGAAATTAGCCTGAGTATTCCACTCGCGAACCATAATTCGGATCTGTGCCTTTAATTCATCATTATGGTCGAGGCAATCCAATTGATAGTAAGGAAATCCAACCGCCATTTTACAGCCTGCCCCTAACGATAAACCTCTTTACGATGGGCAATCTTAAGAACAAAAATAATCAGATTCGTCCCAATCACATCGTAAATAATTCGGTAAACACCTACTCGAACCCGAAAGGCGTGAGCCTCCCCTTCCAGTTTTTTGCAGCCATCTGGAAATGGATCAATTTTTAGAGACTCAAGTTTTGCAAGTACACGCCTCAGATCATGCTTAGGAATTTTCTTTAATGCTTTTTCGGACGAACGTGAGAGAAAAATTTTATATTTTATCACTGCGCTCAAGGTCCCTGATAATATCAGACAGAGGGCGAGAAGGTTCGGCTCGGAGTTTTCTTAGGTCGGCAATATCCTCATATTCCTCAAGCTTATCTAAAATAGCCTCCTGGATAAAATGACCGATCTTCAACCCTCGAGATTCACACGCCTCTTCGAGGGCTCGCTTCACCTGGGGATGGATCTGAGTTGCCAATTGTACTTTTGACATAAACTATATTTTAATAGAAAAAAATAGAAAGTCAAGTGGGCGGACCGTGAAATAATACCGAAAATCAAAAGAGAAGAAATGCCTCGGGTGAGAATCGAACTCACACATAGTTGCCTATACGAGATTTTGAGTCTCGCGCGTCTACCAATTCCGCCACCGAGGCTTTTGTTACTATGTCGTTACAACAAAGAATCTTAGATCTCATTTAAAGAATTTGAATTAATCGCGGCTATATTGACCCACGACAAAACGTCGAATGGGGCTAATGAAGGCCAAATGACGTGCCCGTCGAATAGCGACTGTAAGCTCTCGTTGCTGAGAAGCTCGCAAGCCAGAAACGCGTCCGGGGATGATTTTGCCCTCTTCGGTTACGAAGGGGAGTAAATCATAAACTCGTTTATAATCAAAAGTAAGATCAGCGGGCGGACGCTTTTTACGAAAATTCGAACGCTTCATTTTTCGTTTTCGAGGCTTATCATCTCGATCGCCCCGTTCTCTGTCGCCTCTATCTCTATCCATCATCACCATCGATCTCCTATTGTCAGAAACTAAAATTATCGAGCCGCCGTTTTGACCATCTTTTGAAGGTCGGGCGAAATGCTCTTATTAAATTTGCGCGCAGCTGGCAAAAGCCCGCCTAACTTATCAATCGTACGAACCGCTCGTTTAGAAACCCGCACCCGAATAAATCGGTTCAATTCTGGAACGAAATAGCGCTTCCAAACCAGGTTGGCAAAGGACTTTGTCCGCGCCTTATTGTTCGCATTTGATACGGTATTGCCGTATTGACCTTGTTTTCCTGTTAAATCACATCGCCGAGCCATAATCCTGAACAAATCGCTGAATTCTCTAAGGAAGTCAACCCTTCAAAGCCAATTCCAATCTACCAATACCTTCGATGATTTCGGCATCCGAAAGCGCATAAGAAATTCGCGCATAATCAGGCTCGCCAAAGGCTTCCCCCGGAACCATACAAACGGAGTTTTTTTCCAAAAATCTCTCACAAAACTCTGTAACGGACTCCTCCTTTAAGAGGCCCTTAAGCTTAATAAAGACATAAAAGGCCCCTTGAGGCTCCATCCAGCTTAAGCCTTTGATATTTGAGAGCTTTTCGATGGTCAGATCTCGACGCTTTTTGAATAGCGCTTTGAAGTCTTCGGCTTCTTTATGAGCCGATCCCACAGCTTCGATCAGTCCCGCTTGAGATAAGCTCGACGCCCCACTTGTTACCTGACCCTGAAGTTTTATCATCCCGTTGATCAAATCTTTGGGTCCAATCCCCCAACCGACACGCCAACCCGTCATCGCATAAGACTTCGAAGCCGAACCCACAATACAGGTTCGATCCCTAAAGCTTGGATCCAATTGGAGCGCTGAGCTCCAACGATGCGGCTCGTAAACCAGCGAGTAATAGGTATCATCGCTCATTAGCCAAATCGGATGCGGCTTGATGACTTCAAGAAAGGACTTCGTCTCGGCGTCTGTATAAACCATCCCGCTTGGATTGCTCGGAGAGTTGAAAATAAAAGCCCTAGTTCGAGGACTGATAGCGGCCTGCAAATCTTCTGCACGCAATCTCCCATTAGGTGAGCGAACGATCACAGGCTTGGCTCCGACCATCTTGACCATTTCGGGAAAGGAGGTCCAATAGGGACAGGGAATCAATACCTCATCCCCAGGATTCAAAGCCGCTTGTAAAAAATGATAGATGGCTTGCTTTCCGCCGTTGGAAATCGCCACCTCGTCAGCCGAAAACTCCACTCCATAATCGGCGCTGATTCGCACGGCTACAGATCGTCGGCAGTCGGGAGAACCCGCTACCGGCGTGTATTTAGTTTGCCCCGACCTAGCTCCTTCATAGGCCGCCTTTATGACCGCAGCTGGCGATAAAAAATCTGGCTCCCCTGAGGCAAAACTGATTACGGGCTTCCCTTCGGCTTTCAGTTTTTTCGCACGCGCGGCAAGCGCCAAGGTTTTGGATTCCTCAAAGCTCGAAAGGAGTTTTGCCAATTCAAATTTCATTTGGATTTACCTTCTCCTAATCGCTTTTTAAGTAAGT
Organism: Deltaproteobacteria bacterium CG11_big_fil_rev_8_21_14_0_20_45_16; assembly: GCA_002787535.1. Lineage (GTDB taxonomy): Bacteria > Bdellovibrionota > UBA2394 > UBA2394 > UBA2394 > 1-14-0-20-45-16. The sequence continues at coordinate 72,098 of PCXB01000063.1, read as the reverse complement.
CTTCGATGAAATCTGGAAGCATTCCCTTCGTGGAACCCCCTAAGCTCACAATCTCACGAATCATCGAAGACGAAAGATAACTAAACTGCGGATCCGTCATCATAAAAATTGTTTCGACTTCGGGGCGCAGATGCCGATTGGCTTGCGCCAAAGAGAGCTCATATTCAAAATCCTCAGTCGTACGAATGCCTCGCATCACCGTAAAACCGTCTTTGTTGGCAACATAATCCACGAGGAGACCCTCAAAACTCTCAACTTCAATCCTAGGGGAATCCGCAAATACTTTACGAATCATTTGTAGCCGCTCGTCCATACTAAAAACTTTTGGTTTTCGACTGTTTTGAGCGATGGCGATCGTAATGCTTTCAAATATATTGAGCGCCCGCTCGACAAGGTTAATATGTCCATTAGTCAAAGGATCGAAAGAACCGGGATAAATCGCATGGGGTTTCATTGACTTAGTTCTAGCTGATTTCGCTTTCATTGATCCAGCGGTTGCTCGCAAGATCTTGAAAGTTTAAGCTTCCTCCATGGATCGTATTCAACATATTCGAGCACGCGAAATACTGGATAGCCGCGGCAATCCCACCGTCGAGGCCGAAATAATTTTGGAATCTGGACTGCAGGCTCGAGCGGCAGTGCCTTCCGGAGCTTCGACCGGTATTTTTGAGGCTGTCGAACTGCGAGATGATGACCCAAAACGTTATGGGGGTAAGGGAGTTCTTAAGGCAATCAACAACATATTAGAAAGAATTGCTCCAGTTTTAAAAGGCATGGATCCAGTGGATCAAGAATCTATTGATGGAAAAATGCTCTCGATAGACAGCAGTCCCCAAAAGAAAAGCCTTGGCGCTAACGCCATATTGGCAGTTTCGATGGCGGCGACTCGGGCCTCAGCCCTTGCCCAAAAAATCACTCTGGCTGAATGTATTGCGCAGCTATTTGGGACCAAGAAAATGTGCTTGCCTATTCCGTTCATGAATATTGTGAACGGAGGGGAGCACGCTAACAATAATTTGGACTTTCAGGAATTTATGATTGCGCCTGTGAAGGCAACAACTTTTTCCGAAGCTCTTCGAATGGGCGCCGAGGTTTTTCATAAACTCAAAAAGATCTTAAAGGATCGGGACTACTCGACTGCTGTAGGAGACGAAGGTGGCTTTGCTCCCAAGCTGCGAAGTCATGACGAAGCCCTGAAGTTTATTCGAGAAGCCATTGATGCGTGCGGTTACGGCGCCAATATCAAAATGGCCTTGGATGTTGCTTCATCGTCATTTTTCGAAGATGGAAAATATCAGCTTAAGAAGTCTGGTGGCGGGTCGAGAACCGCCGAGCAGATGATTGAGATCTATTCAGAAATAGCTCAGAATTATCCGATTATCTCAATTGAAGATGGTCTAGCGGAGGAAGATTGGAAGGGCTGGAAAAAATTGACCTCAAGTTTTCCCAATCTTCAACTGGTTGGAGACGACCTCTTTGTCACTCAAGCTGAAAGGCTTGAGCGCGGAATCAGGGAAAAGTGTGGCAATGCGATTTTGATCAAACTCAATCAAGTCGGAAGCGTTACAGAAACTTTAGAAACCATGAGGATGGCAATCAAGAACGATTATTCGTGCATGGTATCCCACAGAAGCGGGGAAACTGAAGATAGTTTTATCGCGGATCTGGCCGTTGGCACGGGTGCAGGACAAATCAAAACCGGAAGCCTTTCGCGATCCGACCGAACCGCAAAATACAATCAACTCTTACGCCTTGAAGAACAATTAAAACTTTCCTTCAAAGGCAGTGAACATTAGTCCTCCGGCAGCCTTACACTAGTTGCCAAGAATATCATCAATGCTTGGAAATATATTCGAGTCGAGCTCCCGACGATGTGACTGCCAATCTGGAATGAATGCCGTTCGATTCTGAATGACTCCGGTTAACACAAAACCACTCGCTCCATAAAAGCCTACTGTGAGTCCGGCTTTAAGCCATGGATTTGTCCGCCGCGGCTCCTCTGGAACACTACCTGACACTCGAGGATTCAACTCACGAAATTCGGCAACGCACTCCCGAAGCCGACTCTGCGCAACTGGGCTAGTTGGTTTTGATCGAAGCTTACGAATTTCACGCGATAATCTCAAACTTCGCCAACGTGCCCCAATACCATGGGGCGCCCGAGGTGGTCGTTTCCAAAAGTCCCAAAAAATAAATTTTAAACTAGGCCAGACAAGATAACGCGCCGTGGGCCATGCCACATATCGAAGGCTTGGCAAAGCTCCGTATCCGAGAATTCGAGAGTTGATCCGATTGTTTCTTTGGGAAGTCAAATAATCTTCGGAAGATTCAATCAGTTCCCAATGCTTGGACAAGGCCATTCGCAAAGCCTCAATCATTTCGTGCTTCGATTGATCCATCGGCGTAGAGAGCGCAAGTTTATTTAGTTCACTCACAATCGTATCGGCCAGAGCTTCTACACCCCCGGTCTCTCGAAAATCGGCCAAGCCAGAATCAAAAAACGTACCCACAATCTGCTCTATCGATAGCCGGACGTAAAATTTAAAGATCGATTCAGTAAGCTCCCCGGCTCTAAATTGCGCATAAGCGTTTCTGAAATGAGCCATATGGTTTTTCAGTTGCAATTTCAAGGAATCCGCCCGATCTTCAAAGTCCCCACTGTCGGTTTGTAAGCCAGCATGGGGCATACTCCGCTCTTGGGCGACAAGTAGATTATCCCGGGTCGCCAAAAGGCTTAAAAAGCATAAAGTGGCTAAATAAAGGGCTTTAAGCACGGCCTCTCCTAGCTCAGGACTTTAAAAAATTCAAGTGCAGCCTCCCCCTGCTGCCCGTAGACTGTGGGGAATGTCCCTGAGCGTCTGCTATATGATTAAGAATGAGGAAGAATTTATTGGAGCTTCTTTGACCAGTGTCCTTGAATTGCCTTGCGAAGAAATTCTTATATTCGACACTGGGTCCAAGGATAAAAGCCCATCCATTTTAAAATCCTTTCAAGCCAAGGACGAAAGAATTGATATTCATAAGCTCGAATGGACAAACCATTTTTCCGATGCCCGAAATAAAATTGCGAAGAAAGCTCGTGGCGAGTGGATTTTCTTTGTAGACGGCGACGAGGTGTTAGATGCCGAAACTCGACGAGGCGTTGAACAAGCCATTCAATCGCAAAAAAGCGTCGCCTTCAGCTTGATCCAACGAAATTACACTTTGGATGCCAGTCAAGATCAGGTGATTCCCTTTGAAGGTACCAATCTTCCGGGCTTGAATGAATTTCCAAAAAGCCCCGTCTTTTACACAGACAATTATATGGAGCGGCTTTATAAGAAAACATCGGGACTTGTCTACGAAGGAAGAATTCATGAAAGCCTTCTTCCTTTTTGCCGCCGACGGGGACTCCAGCATGAAAAACTTCCTCTTATTCTTCATCACTATGGCCGACTCAAATCAGGACATCGTCAGAAACTTGTTTATTACTTGGATCTCTCGCGGCAAAAATTAAAGGAGGAAGCTCAAAACCCAATCGCCTGGGTGGAATATCTCGTCACGCTTTCAGAGCTTGACGAACAAGAGGCCGCCTACAAAATGGCTCAACTTGCGATTCGCCAATTTCCTCAAGAGGCACAAGTATTACTCACGGCCTATCAAGTCGCGCTTCGAGCCGGAGCTTATCCGGAAGCCGAGCAATGGATTCGAATGAAATTACGACTCACACCAGAGGATCTTTATTCCAAATCAAATTTAAGCACGGCCTTGATGTTTCAAAAAAAATTCGATCAGTCTTCTCGAACAGCACTCGAAGTTCTCGGTCACAAAGTTGATGATTTTATTGCGAACTTCAATCTCGGTGTCATCGCCTTTGAAGAAAAAAGATGGCTTGATGCGAAGCGCTATCTCCATGCGGCTTTGAAGTTGAAGCCACAAGAAGCCTTTATTCTGCAGGCGCTAAAAAAAATTGAGGCAGAGCAGCAAACAAATTGACCGATCAAAATACTTCTTCGTACAATCTATAACTGGGGATTAAAAACTTTCTCAATGGGGATTGAGAGTTTGATCAGATACTAAATTGAAAATTCGAGATGCCAAGTTATCCATCGGGATGGCACGCATCTTTGGGGGGGATATGAGTCGATCCATTCGATATCTATTGGCATCGTTTTGCTTAAGCGCTTGTTCGTCATCGCCAACTTCGGAGTGGAAGAGCGAGGACTACAGTCTCTCTAAGACTAACTCCAGGATTGTCGAGATCACTGACATTGACACTCCCGAGCCCTCCAAGCTTGAAAATGGCTTGCGAGTTGTTTCGGTCAACGTGGATTCTGGGACGCCTCGGCAACTTGAAAACCCCGTTCGCCCTATTACCAAGGGTCCAGTGTTATCGAATGCCGATTTAATATTTCAAGCGAAAGAAGTGTTGAACAATTTATTTCCAGATTTAAGCTTCCGATTGCAAGGCAATCAGCGCTCTAAACTTTTCGACTACGTAAGCTTTCAGCAAACATTTATGGAACGCGACATTGTGGGCGCCGAGGTCACCCTGCGCTTAGATCGAAGCGGCCAATGGCTTTCTTTGCGATCCAGTCTCATACAAAATGGAAAACTTGAAGCCATAAACTTTCCCACCCAGTTTCGAGAATTAGCCGCTGATAAAATCCCTTTCGGCCATCAAATTTTTGGAAGCCAAGAAGTTATCTACCCCAAGCTGGGCGAGAGTGGCTTTGATTTTTATGTAAGCAAAATGTTCCAGATCTATAATCCGCAAGCCCAACGTGCCTACCAAATATGGATGGATCAAGCTTCGGGCGAAATCGTCGGCACGTATATTCCCGAAGATTTGTTTGAAGACGATATGCTTTTGTCTGTCCAAGGTTCGATCGCTCCCGATCGTCCGGAGCAAAGTCTGTTGGAAGAATTTTTACCCTTTGTGACTTTTAAAGTGGGCAATAGCAAGTATCAGGCTGACCTCTTTGGAAAATTTGATTTCAAAAACTTGCTCGGAGAGAAAGCTCTGCTAACGCTGGAAAATCCTTACCTGTCGGTAGTCGACAACAAGGGCTTGAACAACGAAATGCAGTTAACCTTTAGCGAGGACCTGAGAGATTCACTGGTACAATTTGATGATCATTCATCACCCGAGGAAAGAAATATATATTATTGGGTCATGAAAGCTCGCAGCTACCTCAGCGAAAATCTCGAATTTAACGCAATGAATCGCCAAATCGTCGCCATGGCAAACTTCGGCTTGGATTTGGACAATGCCTTCTTTGATCCCTTGCTTTATACCTTAGCCTTTGGCGCGGGAAAAAGCGTGTTCAAAAACACAGCCATGGCTCGAGACATTATTTTGCACGAGTTTTTTCACTCGGTAACTCACGAAATCTATGGCATCAAAATAAACTATGAATTTTCAGCGATGAACGAAGCTTTTAGTGATTATTTTGCAGCCACGATTACAGGGGATCCTATGATTGGAAACGGCGCCATGATCGGAAACGTTCCCTATTTGAGAACGGTCAAGAACACCTACCAATACGATACATTTTTCGAAGGAAAGTACTTCCATCGAGATGGCCAGCTTTTCAGCGGAGCGCTCTGGGACCTTCGCGAAAGTTTGGGGCATGAGAAAGCCGATAGGCTTATTCATGAAGCTCGATTGGCAAGAGGCAGTAATATCCGAGAATTTTATCGAGACCTCAGAATGGCCGACGAAGCAAATGAAGACGGTGACCCACTTACCTACTCAAAAAATGCCCGTACGATCCGCGAGGCATTCAATAAACATGGACTTCATTCTCAAGCCCGATTTGAGCAGGTGACGGATCCCTTCAAAAGTGTATTTGGACCGAAATCAAGTTGCTGGGGAAATGAACTTCCCGAAGTAACCAACTAGAACTCCCTAAACCGGCCCATCTCGACAAGGAGGGCCTGCACATGGGGAAAATACTCAGGAATTAGCAAAAGGCTAAAGTTACAAACCGCATGAAAAACAATCAGCGGAAGAATCGATCGAAAAATCAGATAAAGTCCGCAGGCGACTAAACCGAGAAAAAAGGCATTAATATGAAGACTCATATGTGCCAGCATAAAAAACCCGGAGGAAAACAAAACAGCTCGCTTCAGGCTGCCAAGCTGAAGGAACATGGCTCGGTAGAGATAGTCTCTAAAAAACAACTCTTCGATTATGGGAGCAATCAAAAGCTGAGCAAGCAAAGCCTCAAACTCATCGGTCACACCCACCCTCACTACGGGAAGTCCAATTCCAGCCAGAACCAAATCCAAAACCTGGAGAAATAGAAAATAAGCTGCTACTAAACAAAGTGTCCAAGTGAGATAGATTTTTGGCATTCTCCAATTCGGACGCCAGCCCTTTAACCAAAGAAAAACCAAGCAAAGCCCAATGGCGGCCTGAAAGCCAAACCGCTCAATATAGACGCCCCATTCGATGCCCCCATAGAACTTGCCATAGTAAATGACAGCGGCGACCGAAAAATAAAAAGTTAAAAGAAAAAAAGATTTGCGCGCCAGGTCATCAGATAGCGTCGAACACAATTCTTTGATGGGAGTCTTCACTCTCCTCATTATAGAATGAAGCTATGTATTCCGATCTTCTTTTTTTAGTAATTATATTTTTATTTGCGAGCCTTGGCTTTGCTCAAGGCTTTCTATTTCAGTTTATTTCGCTGTTCAGCCTCCTTATTATCTGTCTTTTCTCTTTACCCTTGGCCGAACTTTTAAAGAGTGAATGGCTGACCCAATGGCCCCTCTTTGTTGTTTGGATGGCCTTGACGATCAGTGTTTTGGTATTCGGTAGCCTCCTTCGTTTTGCTATGATGAGATTTGGAAAAATGCCCATTCTCAATCCCATCGATCGTTGGATGGGATTTGGCTTAGGGACCCTCAAGGGATTTCTCGTCGTCGTTCTTCTCACCGCTGGCCTTAACCTCCTTCCGGATCACTTGCGCTATAAGTTCCAAGATGCGGATAACGACTGGCAGGACTCAAAGATGGTTTCAGCGGGTCTCAAAATTATGGATTGGACCTGGATCCCGGGTATTAAATTCTTGGGTGAACTTCGTGAAGATCTTAACGCTCCTGGAACTCAATTCGAAACGGACAGCCCCTGGCTCCGCGAATTTGGAGTTGAAAGCGATTAATCTAAGTCTTTGAAATTGTGTAAAAAAGCTTTACTCCGTTTATGAAGGGCTGTTACGCAAAACGGTGATGAGACGAGGGGATTTTGCTGGTTGTCGGTGGGAGAGGTCTTTTTTTTCAACTTTGGTTCTTTCATTGTTAGCTTTTTCATTTTTATCGGAAGACGTGGCTTTGGCACAGTCGTTTGTGCCAGGTCGACAAGACCTTAATTCTACCCATCTTGGTTCCTGCATGGACGTTCCTCCAGAAGTTGAACGAGAGCTTTCTGATTTGTCGAGGCCGTCATTTAAACGACCTAACAGTCAAGTAGAACCGACAGGTCCTGGTCCGACAATTAAGGGGCATGTGGGAATGTGGATCAACCGGGGTATTGCCCCCATCCATCAATCTGATCCTGATAAAGCTCCTCTTCCGTTTGGAAAAGTTGAATTGTCGATTCCTATCAGTGCTTCGGATTTATTTAACTGGACGGGTGAGACGAGGTGGGACGGAAGTTATTTGATCAACCTACCAAGAAATTTGCAGTTTGATCGTGGGCTATTGATGACAGATTTTCATTCAGAGTTTTTGAGCGTGCGAAACGCCAAAGACGGAACCGGAACCTTTAAGCGATGTGATCAAAATGGTTTGAACTGTTATAACACTCATGAAGAATCAAGCTGGATTAGTAGACTGGATTAGTAGAGAGGAGAGAAAGACAAACTTTCTATTGGGTGATGACAGTATTAATTATCCAAAGCAAATTACCGAGTATTCGGTAGCTTCGGGGAACGCTTATTACCATATAGAATCGATGATTGATTGGATTCAGCAGGCTGAACCCAATTGGTCGCCCCATCTGAATTTAGTAGCGACGACAAATGTCGGAGGAGGTTTCAGTTTTTGTAATGCGTACTATCGCAGAAATATGGGTGAAATGGTTTTTTTGGCCTCTAGTCCTAACTGTCCGAACGCTGCTTATTCGACGATTATTCGCCACGAGTTCGGCCACGCATTTCTTGAGAGCCTTGGTTTTCAGGAGGGTGAGATTGAAGATTTTTTTGGCTTTCATGAGGGGGTAGCTGACACTGTAGCGGCACTTTCATTTGATACGTATTGTATGGGTCTTGACTTTGATGGCGACGGTGCAGGTTGTTATCGTGACTACTCTAATCTTCCTTATGAGCGTCCCTATGTATGGCCGGCGGGAATGGAGTACGGCCCTCATCAGCGTGGCATGCCATTGGCCGCTTCTTTCTGGGAACTTCGAATGGCTTTGGGGGGAAAATACTTTCTGGAAGTCGGACGGACTATCGCTCAAAATCTCTTTGTGACCGCTATAATGCAAAATAAAAACGGATTGACACCTCAGATCGGGCTAGATGTCGAGAGGGTCGATGCTGAGATCTATCATGGCGCGCATCAAAATTTAATTCGCAAAACTTTCGGGGCAAGAGGTTTGTATCCAAGGTGAACTTGATTTCTGTTTAATTTACTTTAGCTCGATCCAAGCAAGGTGCCGACTCTCAAGCTTCCCCTTCATCTGACGATAGGAAAAAAACTCGGGCTGCTCGAAACTACACAATGGATAATTCCAGATTCTTGCTGCGAAAGATTTTAGTTTCCCCACCTGAAAACTCTTGAGATCTAAAAGAGCGTGAGAGACTCGAGTCGGTCGGACATAAGGCCTTATATCGGAGCCCAAGGCCTCCCAGACTTCTTGGGAAACTTCATAATTTTTTTGTGAGATAGAAGGCGAAAGCCAAACATCAAACTTGCCTTCCGGTTGAATTGTTTCGATCACTGACTCTATAATTCCAGCTGCCGTTCCTCGCCAGCCCGCATGGATGGCCGCAACAAAGCTTCCCTCAGCATTCTCGCCGGCCATCAAAATAGCCGTGCAGTCCGCAACAAAAACACCGATCGGAATATTTGGGATTTTCGTCCACAACCAGTCGCCTTCCTTTCCATACAAAGAATGATCCCTAACTTCGAATCCCGCAGCGGAATGAATTTGGCTAAGGCGCATCAACGAGCGGCCCGTCGGCAACAAGGTTTCTCGAGTCTTAAAACAAGTTGCATCTGAAATTACAAAATGAGCTTTGGCGTAATCAGAAAACCTACAACTCAATTCTTGGTAGTCATGATTTTTAGCCATTCGGGCATCTCCGCTTGAAATAACAAATTTTCGTTTCGCGTCGGGTGGTGGAAACCAAGTTCGTAAGCCATCAAAGTTTGACCCCTCAAACTCGCCATAGCCGCTGACTTGGCTTCGCTCAAGTTTAATGATTTTAAACTACGATTGGAATAAACAGGATCATTCAAAACCGGGTAACCTTTGTGCTGCATATGAACTCGTATCTGATGCGTTCGACCGGACTTTAATTTGCAACGCACCCAAGAGTAGCCTTCAGGAAAACTATCAATTCTTTCGACCAAGGTTTCACTTTCACGCCCCCTAGCGACAACCGCCATTTTTTTTCGCAGGACAGGATGCCTTCCAATCGGCGCCACAATTTGAATCTGAGCGGGAACCTCCCCATAGCAAAGCGCCCAATAGCGGCGCTGAATTGTTCGCTTAGCAAACTGCTGGGACAAAGCCTCATGAGTTTTATTATCTTTGGCAACAACGACAATTCCTTCCGTATCCTTATCCAAGCGATGAACGATGCCGGGACGAAAGTATCCTCCCGAAGAAGATAGCTGAGTTGGATGCCCCAAAAGTGCGTGTACAAGAGTCGTCTCATCCGAAGCCTGTGCGCCGGGATGCATACTCATGCCACGCTCTTTATAAAGAACGATTAAATTTTCATCTTCATAAAAAATTTGCAATGGATGCGGCCGTGCTTCCAAATTAGATTGCGGCGCAGGGGGAACATCGATCAAAATTTTATCGTCTTCATAGACGAGATCGCTTGCTTCAAGAATCTGCGTCCCGCGTCGTATGAGCCCATTTGAAAACCACTCCTTAATCTGAGATCGGCTGGGAAGCTGCTCAAAACCCGCTAATGCACGGTCTACACGAATGCCCTTCCGTTTCGCGCCTGTTGGCCCTATAATTATAGATAGGAGGTTCATCTTCCGTTCTGTACTCGACATTGATAATCTAGACTCTCTTTACAAAAAGGTTCTGGTACTTAACCGCTGCTTTTTGCCTGTTCATATTACCACTGTCAAACGAGCCGTCAGTCTATTGTTTTTAGAGGCTGCCAAAGGCGTAGATGTCCAATATCAGACCTATACTTGGGAACAGCTGATGTACAACTCGCTCGAAAACCTTCCCGAAGATTGCTTTTTGCCCCTTCGAACGACGTCTGGGTTTTTTCCGGTACCCAAAGTTATTGTGCTTAATGACTACGATCAATTGCCCAAGAGAAGTGTTCGATTCTCACGAACTCATGTTTTCATGAGAGATCAGTACACCTGCCAATACTGTGGAGATGAATTCCCGAAAGCCAAACTGAATTTAGACCATGTTGTTCCACGATCGCGTGGCGGCAAGACGACCTGGGACAATCTGGTTACAAGCTGTCACGACTGCAATCGCAAGAAAGCCAACCTCACGCCACAAGAAGCAAGTATGCCACTTCGCTCTCGACCCCGAAAACCCGCCGGCACCTTTGGACTTGTCAATCTTCGCAAAATTCAGGAAAGCTGGACACCCTTCTTACTTGTCGATTCTTAACCAATTAATCCAGGCGTATAGCCCAAAAATGATGTGATTAGCCAAACTAGCGAACCCGAAATCAACGGTAGGCTTAGATTGTCGTCGGTTCGTGTGGGAATAAGCTCGGCCACCATTGCGCAAATTCCCGCCAGCAAAGAAACAAAAAACCAATTCCATTCTCCGAAATTCATTCTGGAAAATACCAGGGGCATCGCAATCAAATTGATAAAACTGCAAATCACAAAGCAAGCTAATGCACCCTCGATACTTTTTGGCGAAAAACTCTTAAACCAACCAGGACGATAAATACGTCCCTTCTTAGCACGATAGACACCAACGACGGAGGCCACCGGATCTCCTATGCCCAGGTAGAGAACAGCCAATGTCGCAATCGACTTGGGAAAGACAACAAAACTGATAAAAACGCCTAAGGCATAAAATGGAATGCCACTGAGCCGACCTTCCTCCCCACACCTCATGAGCGAGCACGTATAACGATGAATCCAACTCCCAAAAGTCGGAATGCGAAGCCTCAGGAGCTCGATACTGACCTCTACTAAAAAAAACCCTCCCACAATCAACAAAAAATTCTCTTTGGAATCAACAAGGATGGATATCGTAACGGCCAACAGTCCATTAAAAATATGAAACAAACGCCGCTTAAGATGAATTTCATCCCCCCTCCGCAGCATTCGTCTCTCCGGTGGGCTCATTTGTCCTGTTGAGCTCATATGACTAGCCCCTTCCATAACCCAAATTCCACATTGCTCCTCGAATACAAATCTATTGAAATAGGAAGATCAATGTTTTCCTCGCTCGAATTTCTGAACCCCGATTACTATCGTGTTTCATCCGAAAACTCGATCGCCATTGTTGCTGCCTGCTTGGTTAGCTTTGTTGCCGGTCTGTGGATTGCTATTTTGGCCTACCAAAATTCCATTCGAATGCGTTCAGCCGCATCGTTTTGGTGCGGCAATTTTTCGCTAGCCTATTCTTTATGGAATATATTCTTTCTCTCCGCCTATGCTCAACGAGACATTCAGTTCTTCGCAACAAGCCTCACCGCAGACTTGAGCGAGAGGGCTTATCTTGCCGTGGCGGCCCTTCTCCCATCCTTGGCCCATGCGTGCGTGAGAAGAATTTATCACGCACGTTTTCTTATCTCCAACCAGATGCATTTGTATTCGGCCATCTTGGCGCTAGGAGCTTTTTTCTTAAAGGGCCAAGACACTCTTTTCTATTATCGATTTGTCTGCGGTTTGTATTCATTTACAGCCATGGCCTACCTTAACTGGAAAATCTGGCGCCGTTACAAGCGAGCCCAAGATCTACGGCTCAAGACTCGAAGCTTGTTTATCGGCTTAGGCCTCAGCGTCAGTCTGGGGCTTTCACTTCTTGGACAACTTAGAGCGGAGGGACTGCTTCGCATTCCTCTTCCCTATCTTGGCAATCTCGTCAGCGCTGTCTTTATTTATTTCATTTATAAAATGATTTCGAATCAGCGATTGCGTGAGATTCGAGAACTGATGTTACGGGGCATTCGAGTTTTAGCCTTAACGACGATTCTCGGAGTAATATTCGTATCGCTTCTAGTTTGGGTAGGCGAAAACGATCCCGAGTTATTTCTTTTCAACACCTTCCTCGCCTCCTTCATTATTATAAGCATCATGGATCCACTTCGACGGCAACTGGACGCCTTCATTTTACGACGCCTCATCACGGATCGGCATGAACTCGAAAATATTCTTTTGACGACTTTACGAAAAATGCGTCGAACCCACTCGATTGATGAATTGACGTCCTGCCTTCTTAAGGGTTGTCGTGAATCAGATCGCATTTACCGCACGGGCCTTTATCTCTTGGATCCACAACAAAACGTCTTCCGACTAGTTCCAGAAAGCAACTTAAACACGGACAAGCAACTCTCTTCCGATCATGCTTTAGTTTACTATTTACGCAATCATCTGGACACCTATCTTCACGAACAGGATGGAAGTTCAGACGCTCAAAAGCTATTACGAGATCTGCGAGCTCATCTGATCTTTCCGATCGCCGTCAACGATGAATTAATTGGAATTTGGATAATACGAACGAGCTTATCGGAACGAAACCCCTATACGAGCCTTTCGGACTCCGAGGTTCAACTTCTTGAAAAAATGATTACTGAACTTGGTTCCCTCATAGATCAACTTCAGTACTTTGAACGCCAAGACCAACAACAACGTCTCGCCGCACTCGGCGAAATGTCCGCCGCGCTCGCTCATGAAATTCGCAACCCTCTGGGTGCCATTCAAGGCGCCGCCCAGCTTTTAGAAAGCTCGCCCACACTAACCAATTCAGAGGACAAGGAATGTGTTTCGATTTTGACGACAGAGCTTGACCGTCTCCAGCAAACGGTCAACCAGTACCTTCAGTATGCTCGGAAGTCGGATGAACTGGTTCTTACGTCCGTTCCAGATTTGATTCGGGCCTCAATCTCTGCCGCGCAACAAAAGGCTCAAAAAACCGGAACTCTGCTCCATTATCAGCCCAGCCCTGAGTCGCTCGAGATCTTAACGGACCCTTTAAAACTCGAGCAGGTTTTGATCAATCTACTCGTCAACGCTTGCGAAGCTTTTAGTAAAAATGTCTGGATTCAAGCGAGTATCGAAGCTGCCGAGCTTCTTATTGAAATCAAGGACGATGGGCCAGGGATTCCACCTGATGTACTCCCCAATATTTTTACGCCATTATTTACGACAAAGCGCGCAGGCAGTGGACTCGGCCTACCTATTTGTAAAAAAATTGTAGATTCTCTGGGAGGAGATTTAAGCGTCCGAAGCGAGCTTTTGCGGGGCACAAATTTCAAAATTCAGCTTCCGACCAAACGTGAAGCCCTTATCGAAGCATCGACAGCCGATAGCAAGGCTGATAGCTCTCAATAGAATAAGGAAAGTTTATATGGCTAAGATTCTTATAGTAGACGATGAAGACAGTGTTCGAAAAATTATCGGCATTCAACTGCGACGCTTAGGCCATGAAACCATTGAAGCCCCTGATGGCTCACAGGCTGTTGAGATTCTAAAGACAGAGATACCCGATACCATCATTACAGATCTTAAAATGCCCAAAATGGATGGTTTGAAGCTTCTTCAAAAAATTAGAAAATCTTACCCACAGATTCCCGTTATTATGATTACGGCACATGGGACAATTGACACCGCCGTAGAGGCCATGAAACGCGGAGCTTTTGACTATGTCACCAAACCTTTCAATCAAGAAGACTTCCTGAATACCGTCACTCGAGCTTTAGGCTCGGCAGAAGAGTTGAAAAAGGAGTTTCAACGCTCGAGAAGTTTTTTGCGTCAAGAGGATAAAATTATTGGAACGACTGAGGAAATGGAAAAGGTTTATTCCATTATCGAGCGCGTTGCGAACAATAACTCCAATGTGTTAATTACGGGCGAAACCGGAACCGGAAAAGAGGTTGTCGTCAGATTACTTCACGACAAAAGTTGCCGTCGTGAATCCCCCCTCGTCCGAGCCTATGTTTCGGCCTGCCCCATACCTCAGCAAGAAGCCTACCTTTTTGGTGAGGGAACAAAGAAAGGTTGCTTAGAACTAGCCGAAAACGGAAGCCTTTACATAGATGAAGTTGGGGCTTTGGGTCTTGATGTTCAGGCAAAACTTTTTGAAACCCTGACCTCTGGTCAATATGTCATAGAATCCGAAAAACGAAGTATTGAGTTTAGAATTATTGCAGCTTCCGATTTTAATCTTTTGCAGAAGATCGAAAACGGTCAATTTCGTAAGGATCTATTTTATTGCTTAAATGTGGTGCCGATCTATCTGCCACCTCTGCGGGAACGCACTCAGGATATCGAGCCGCTTGTCGATCACTTTATCAAGGTGTTTGCTAAGAAGTTTTCAAAAACTATTTCGCATTTGGATGATGAAGCTGTGTTTCAACTCATCCAGTACCCTTGGCCTGGCAATATTCGAGAGCTCGAAAATTGTATAGAATTTGCGGTCAATGTTGCGGACGGCCCAGTCATCCGAAGGGAATATCTGCCCCCCCATCTCTTGTATTCGGGTCCGAAACTGCCACAGAACACTTGGGCTCAAAACCGCGATTATCTACAAGAGCGCCTGGCTCAACTCGAAAAAGTGGCGATTGTTGAGGCACTTCAAAGTTCCAATGGAGATATCCTTAAAGCTAGCCAAAAACTGGGCGTACCCCCATCTTTGCTCGAAGAAAAGGCTCTTGATCTTAAGGTTTATAGGCGCCCCTCCTAGGACCAGACTCAAGATGTCGATTTAAGAATATTTACAAAGCTTTAGACTTTTCTCTATTCTCTTTCCATGATCGAAGCTATCTCAATCGAAAAAACCTATGGTCTATTTCAAGCCTTAAAAAACCTGTCCTTCAAAGTTGAAAAGGGGCAAATCGTAGGATTCCTGGGCCCTAATGGCGCCGGGAAAACAACAACGATGAGAATCCTAGCAGGATTCTATCCGCCCAGCTCTGGGGAAGCGATAATTGATTCCTACTCGGTAACCAGGCAGCCCGAAGAAGTAAAAAAACGGATTGGCTACCTCCCTGAAACGCCCCCACTCTATCCAGAGATGACGGTGGAATCTTTTTTAAAATTTATTTTGGAACTAAAAAAGGTTTCCAAAGCCTTGCGAAAAGATCGACTAGGATGGGCTCTTGAAAAGTGTGGACTTAAAGATCGCCGAAAGAGTGTGATCTCTACTCTATCAAAAGGATTCCGCCAACGGGTCGGCCTGGCGCAAGCCGTGATTCATCAACCCTCTGTCATTATATTAGATGAACCAACCGTTGGACTTGACCCGCTTCAGATCATGGAGATTCGTGATCTGATTCAATCCTTCCGCGGCGATCACACCGTTTTGCTATCGACTCATATCTTGTCCGAGGTTACGGCTACCTGCGAACGAGCCATCATTATAAATGCAGGTCATATTGTTCATGAACAGGCCCTCAAAGATATGAGTGAGAAAAAGTCACTTGAAGAGATCTTCCTAGAAGTTATATCCAAAGATAGTTTTGAATCTAATTCCGGCGGTCAAAGCCTGTCGGTGGCTTAATCAAGGAGACCATGATGATAAATGTTTTTTCAATTTGGACGATTGCAAAGAGAGAACTCAAAAGCCTCTTCGTCTCACCAGTCGCCTATGTTGTTCTTGGGCTTTTTGCCTTTGGCACGGGCTACTATTTCACGTTTTCCATGCAACGTTTTGATGCTCTCTTGAGAGATGCTCAACTTCAAGCCCGGATGATGCAGAATCCGGATATGCTCAATTATATTAATCTTAACAGTTTTCTTATTAACAACGTGACATCCTTTACCTTCATGCTTCTTCTGTTTTGTGCGCCTTTTTTCTGCATGCGACTTTTTACAGAAGAACGTATCAACTCGACCTACGAATTGTTGATGACTTCCCCGATTTCCGTCACAGAGATCGTCCTCGGTAAATTTGTGGCGGCAAGTCTGTTCTTGCTGGTAGTCTTGGCCACTCACTCCATTTTCTTGGCCGTGATGTTTGGTTTTGGAAATCCAGAAATTGGACCCGTGGTAGCAAGCTATCTCGGACTTTTTCTGGCAGGTATGAGCTTTTTGGCCATAGGCCTCTTTGCAAGCTCAATTACGAAATATCAAATTATTGCGGTGATTGTGGCCATGGCTATAAACCTCGGCTTACTAATGATTTCTTGGGGTGCCGAAAACGCCTTTGAAAACTTGTCTTTATTTTTGAATAAAGCTGCCATCACCTCGCATTTTGAGAACTTCAATCAAGGCGTCATCTATATTTCATCAACCGTTTATTTCTTAAGCCTTATCGCGCTGTTTCTGTCGATGGGCCAAATCGCTGTTCGTTCATTTTCAAGGAGCTAATGTATGACTGGAACCTGGACAAGATTATTAGGAACTCTTGGGATTATTCTTTTATTCTTTGGCGGCATTGCTGCTATTTTCTTCCATGATACTTTTCTCGCTCCGGCCGCCTATATCGAAATAGCCCTCGGGCTCCTTTCATTGGGCATCTATCTTTTTAAATTCTTTGGTGAAGCAACTAAAAACATCTGGCGAAAGCGTGATAGCATAGTAGGTGGATTCGGGGCCCTAATCATCTTATTGATTCTGATTGGCGTAAATGTAATCGCCAATTCCAAGTTAGGTGAAAAGAAACTCGATCTTACCACTAACAAGCTTCATTCTCTTACAGATGACTCGGTCAAAATTGTCAAAGAACTTAAAGAGCCAGTAGAAATTCTTAGCTTTGTCATCGACCCTCGCGCCAAAGCGCTCCTTCGAAATCTAGTCGAAAAATACACCTACCAGTCTTCCCAAATTAAATTTAAAGCTCTCGATCCCGATACCGATCCGACCCTTTTAGAAAAATATAGCGCCCAAGTTGATGAGATTGTGTTCCTAAATCCCAAAACAGAAAAGACCGTCAAGGTGGCGAAGAGTCAAATATCCGAACAAGAATTCACTACGGCCATACGTCGCTGCCTCAGCGCGCCGACCAAGGCCATTTATTTTTTACAAGGCTTGGGTGAGCCAGACCTTGAGGACGACAAAAGTCAAAGTGGTTTGTTCATTGCCAAGCTTTTGTTAGAACGGGAAGGCTTTCAAGTCCGGCCCCTTCAGCTCGCAACCGCACTCAAAATTCCTGACGATGCTGGTGTCATTGTGGAATGGGGCGCCAAAAACCCAGCTCCGGAGGCTGTTGTTAAGCTTTTAGAAAACTACCTCAAAAAAGGCGGCAAGTTAGTAATGGGTCTAGATCCTATGATTGCAAATTCAAAAGATCGCTTAGTTCCGAGTAGCTATACAGGTCTCCTGGGAAGATACGGGCTTGAATTGGGCCAAAGTATTTTAGTTCAAGTCCTAAATTTCCAATCGAAGTCTGTCCGCACGGCAACCGTAATTGGGATGACCTATTCGGATCAGGCTATTGTCAAAGACCTCGGCGGAAACCTTACTCAGTTTTCAGTAGCCCAACCCGTACTTCAATCCAAAAACTTTAAAGACTCAAAAGTTCGTCGCGAGACTCTTGTTTCGACTGGCGAACAGACAAATACGGAAAGTAATATCGCCGAGCTCTTAAAACAGACGCCCGATTCCAAACCCAAGTCTGGTCTCAATGGCCCTCATCCTATTGCGCAGATCGCAGAAACCAATTCGCCTGAAGGCAATTCATCTTTGGTGGTTTTTGGAGATGCGGACTTTGCTCTAAATGGATTAATTCAGAGTCAATTCAATCGGGATTTATTTTTAAATATTTTTGGTTATCTACTCGGAACACCTGAAGCCGTGAGTCTTCGACCGAAGCAGTGGCGCAATTCAACTCTAGAAATCACAGTGGATCAGAAGAAGGGCGTTTATTTTGCAAGTATTTTTGTCCTCCCTCAGTTGATCATTCTCTTTGGACTGGCCATATGGAGTCTTAGGAGATCACGTCGATGAAGTTGAAACAGCTAATTTTCCTTTTGGTTCTTCTTATTGGCATGGGAGCTTATATTTATTGGGGCATTCAAAAACCTGCAGAAGAAAAGCAAGCAACCGACGATTATGACAAGCAACTAATCAAAGATGATCTCTCTCAGCTTGCACAGATAGAAATTAAGAATGAAAAGGGCAGTTTTATTCTTGAAAAGGGCGGTAATACATGGAAACTCCTTGGCCCCCATGAGGACATCGCCTCTTCGACGAAAGTAGAAACACTTATTAGCGCGCTGCTTCGAATCAAGGCAGATAAAATACTTTATGAAGCAGCAAGTTATCCCGAAGCTGAAGCACGTTTAGATGATTTTGGACTTGGCAAGCTTGCTTTAGAGATTGGCCTTCAGTTGGGTGCGTCAGCTGAGCCTCGAATGATACGTATTGGCCGAAAGAATCCTGGCGGCTCGCTTACCTATATCGATGACAAGAAGAACAAGCGCATCATTCTCTCCCCTGAAAGCCTCGACATCCTTAAATCAGCTGAGCCCAAAGACTATCGTGAAATGAGGTTAACAACAGTCGAGGCGCATGATTACGCCGACCTGAGTGTTATCCAATCTGGGAAAAAGATGCGATTAGAGCGGAATGAAAAAGGTGATTGGGTAATGAAACAACCATGGCAACTCCCTCTTGATCAATCTTTTACGAATAACCAAATAAGCAAAATTCCTATGATTCGAGCCAATGAATTTCTCGCCAAGACTCCTCCCGCTTTTTCCAAGCCAAGCATTCAATTAATTGTTGGTTTTAAGGAGGGCGCGAAAGATCTACGAAGTGGCGTTGGTGACAAGAGGCCTCAAGGCCTTGAGATTCAGTTCGCTCGATCTAAAAAGCTTGGCTCCAAAAATAGGAATGATGATTCTTACGAGTACTTTGCTAAATCTGACAAAACAGCTGCCGCTAGAATACCTCGCTTTCACTACGAGAATTTTGAAAAAGGCCCGGAAGCTTATATTCAAAAATCTTTTGAGAACTTTGATATTGAAAAAGTGGAAGGACTTGCGCTTTTGGCAACCGATCATTTATTCGGCTGGAACCTTAGCCGAACAGGAGACGGCTGGTTGGCCAAGAGTGAAAAGCAAAGCATTTCGGATCCCAATCAAGATGAGATCAAAAATATTTTGGATAGCCTTAAGCGAATTCGTGGCTTGGCATTTGAGAAATCTGAACCTGCCCCAGGATTCACCCAACTACTTTTTCAAATCAGCCTAAAACTTAAAGATGGGCAAATCGTGGCATGGTCAATAGACAAGAAAAAGCAAACGTTATGGATAAGCTTTGGGGGTTTTGACCTTCGCTACAAATTGGATGCCTCCGCGTTTGACGAGAAAAAGTTTGCTTTTCAAAGGCTCGTAAGAAAGACTGATGCCGTTCCAGCCGCCAATAAGGTAGATGTGAATACGATTTTGAAGAAACAAGAATCAAATTCTGGAGGCCCGGGCGATGGACCAAAAGTCGGAAACTAACAGCATTAATTTTGAAACCTTTGTTTTATCCTTGGCTACGGCAACCTTTGTGGCTCTCGGCGAAATCGAAAATCCCGTTTCCAAAAAAAAAGAAAGTAATTTAGAGGCGGCCAAACAAAATATCGATATTCTCGAGCTACTGGTTCAGAAGACAAAATCTAATCTGTCGGAACGGGAAGATAAACTCATTCAAGACGTTCTCTACGAAACACGACTTCGTTATGTCGAGAAGCAAAAACAATGAATCCTAGGCTCGGAGAATACATTATTGTGAAAAAAATAAATGAAATGAATTTCGTTATTGGCTTATTCGTACTTTCCTCATTTTTGCTTCAGCCGCAACGGACCTGCGCCAAAGACCAAATTTGGGCTGAAAAAAGCGCTCAAGCAAGCCAACTTGTTCAATTGCCGAGTATTCAGCCTATTATCGAGGAACTGGATGCCACGGTAGTAAACATTTCTTCGTCCATCACAAAAGATAGAAAGGAAGATGGCCCGCCGCAGGTGCCACAAGGTCCGATGGATCCTTTTTCCAGTCCTGAAGATTTTTTTGAAAAATTTTTTGGTCCAGGACAGCAGGCGCCGCAACGACCGCGGCGGTCGATGGGTTCGGGATTTATCATTTCGGACGACGGATTTATCGTAACGAACAATCATGTCGTTGATGGTGCGGACAAAATCGAAGTTAGCCTTACCTTTGGAAATGCTACGGATCCAAACCAAGATGGCCCCCAAGAGGTTTACGACGCCACACTTGTAGGGCGAGACGCTCGAACCGACATTGCGCTCTTGAAAATTAAAGCCAAAACAAAGTTGGCCTACGCTTTTCTTGGTAATAGCGACCTTATGAAAAAGGGCGATTGGGTTTTGGCAATGGGAAATCCCTTTGGCCTTGATCACTCAGTTTCGATTGGCATTGTTTCAGCTAAAGGGCGAGAGATCTCGCCAAACGAGAATCGTCGATTTGATGATTTCATCCAAACGGATGCTGCTATTAACTTCGGGAATTCGGGCGGCCCATTGGTTAACTTGAAGGGCGAGGTGATCGGCATCAATACAGCCATAACCGCTCAAGGTAGCGGGATCGGTTTTGCGATTCCTATCAACCTTGCCAAAGAAATCATTCCGCAACTTAAGGAGGGCGGAAGCGTTCAGCGGGGATATTTGGGAGTTATGATTCAGGATGTGTCGGATGAAATGAAAAGCGCCTTAGGATTGGGCAATCGGAGTGGTGTTTTAGTGAATCAGATTGCTGAAAAAGGACCGGCGGCCAAGAGTGCTTTGAAGCCTGGAGATGTGATTCTGCAAGTCAATGGACAGGCAACCGTAGACTCGAAGGGCCTCCAAAGAATTATCGGAAAGACGGAACCCTCCAAGAGCGTCAATCTTGAAGTTTTTCGGGATGGAAAGACGTTTAATTTATCTGTCAAACTGGGGACTCTTGATGAGTCCAAGGAAGAGGCTCCTCGAGAAGCGGAACAAGAGATGGATCGCTTAGGACTGGCTGTTTCCGATTCCAACGAAGGCGGTGTAGAAGTTCAAGGCATCGATCCAAAATCCCCTGCCATGGGAAGTGGGGTTATTCCCGGAGATCGAATTCTACAAATAACCTACCTTTCGAAAAAATATGATATTAAATCGAAAAAGGAGTATTCGGAGATTCTCAAGAAATTAAAATCCGGAGATTCAATCCTGTTAAGCCTTGTTCGCCGGGCTCCAGGGCAAAATATGTCTCTGTTTATTGCTTTTCGAGTTCCTTGATGCCTCGAACATTAATAGGGGTAGATAACCGAAATCGCACGAGCCTTTTGCTCAAAGGGATTATAAAACGAATGAGAAATCATGGATTTCAAAAACAGAGAGTCACCCTCGCTAAGCTCATGCCTTTCGCCTTCTAGTTCACCAATAACTTTTCCTTCCAAGATATAGATGAACTCCTCACCAGCATGAGTAAGGTTTTCATCGGGCTTAGGGCCCTGAAACGGCGGGATCTCAATTAGATAGGCATCCAAATGTTTATTGGAGCCAGATAAAGTTAGAGGCTCGTAAGAATAATCTAAGCGTTTGGCCTCTAGGGGACTTAAGAGCGGACTAAGACGGAGGCGCTCTGTCTTTCGTACAATTTCATAGGATTTTCCGACCGCCGCATCTCGAAAGATGTCGGCCACATTGATTTTCATAAACTTGGCGAGTCCAATCAGTACAGCGATTTTGGGAAAATCCTTGTTCGCTTCGATTCTAATTAACTCGCTTTCGGACACGCCAATTACCTTGGCTAGAGCCTCCACCGAAAGGCCCCTAGCCTCTCTTAACTTCCTAATTCTTTCTCCCATGCCCAAGGACTTCATACTGGAATTCTATCCCCTGAAGGCTTGAAAAACCAATAACTTCCAGGGGCTTAGAACCTGTTGTGCTATCTTGAGCTGTAGCGATACATCGGCTAAGGTCTGCCGGCGTGCGTCTTTTTAAAAATTTTTGTGCCCTGAGCTTGGGATTTCTCGGGCCCCTGGCCGCTTTAGCTCAAGGTGTTTCCCCGAGCGTGGGCGGACTCACAGCAAGCCCGACTCGTTTGAGCCCCAATTCGGTTTTTTGGAATCCTGCCTCAATCGGCGGGGCTGAAGACACTGAACTTGAAGCGAATTTGGCGCTCCTCGGTGCCTGGTTGATTTACGATCGCGACTCCGGTGATGGGAGACTTTATGACAGTAGTTCTACGGAAATTATTGCTCCCAATCCCTTTCTCTCGATTGCTTCAGGCTTTGGTACCGAGGATTGGCGAATCGGGTATGCAACTTACTTTCCGACCGGCGCCATTGCCGACTATCAATCCGACGGAAGCCAACGTTATGATCTAATTTCGGCGATGTTTCTGCCCTGGCAACATCAGTTCTCGCTTGCCTACAACCCAACTCCCAAACTCACGCTTGCTGCGGCGTTTATTTACTCACTGGCCTTTTTCAGATCTGAGCTTGATATCGATATGAGCCCGATGTTTGCCAAAATTCTGGACCTGCCGGACGAGTTTCGTGAAGAGCCATCCCTTTCATCTCGAGTTAAAATTCCCACCTCAACAGCGCATAGCTTTGGAGGATCGTTCGGTCTTCTCTATCGACCCAATATTCAATGGTCGCTCGGCCTCTCAATTTTGCTCCCCATGCGCTATGTTTTTCAGACTGAGATGATGGTGGGTCGAGCAAGTTTTTTTAGGGGCATTAACGTCGCCGCCGACAGCGCTGGTTATCAAGAAAGTAATGCCGTTCGTTCGCAGGTCGAAATCGAAACCCCGGCGGTCATCGGCGCCGGACTCCGCTATCAACCTTTTGGCTATTGGACGGGAGAATATTATGGCCGTTATGTTCTTGGATCCATGACTCGGTTCACAACGCTAAAATTTCAAAGCTCAAATATTGAACGTCTCAATCAGAGCCAACGCCTAGGAGCCAAAGCGAGCGATAGTTGGTTAGTCGGATCGAATCAAAGTTTTAGCCTGTGGAAAAATCTTCAAACGGGTGTCACTGGATCATTTCATTGGAATGGAGTGAACGATGAATTGCTATCGACATCGCGAGTTGACTTTGACACTTTATCTGTTGGCATATTTGGACGTTATCGTTGGAATACCAAACTAAACTTGGGCATTGAATACGGACATAGTTTTATGTTTGAACGAACTATTACGAATTTTACGACTCCCCCAACCGAAAGTATGGATATAATTGTGAACCCCGATGCCAATGGGAGGTACCGGGCTAGCATGGATAAACTGGCTGTGAGCTTGCATTATGCTTTTTAGAGTCTTCTTGATAGCAAGTCTATTCGGTTCGTCGATAGGAGCGCTGAAAGCACAGACGGATCTACCTGAGGCTTTTCCTTTGGGTGTCATTCTGCGTCCCTCCTTACTGGAAAAGATTATCGGTAGCTTCAATAAAAGTTCAAGCATGCCGATTGATGCCTGCATGGATAACCGAAGCATGAAGGGGGATTTGACTCTCACTCTGCAGAAGGCAGTATGGAAAGCCGCAGATGAAAAAAATCTAATCGTTTTGACCTCTGTATCCTCAATGCTTTTCACGGGAAGCTTTAGTTTTGATTGCTCAAATTCTCGAGCGGAACGCTACGCTGCCTCGGCGACACTGGGAGATACTGTTCCTATCCGACTACGCTTAGATCCCACCAACTTGCGGCTTACGATTGATGAGTTTAGTGTTGCGGCAGTTGAGAAGAATTTGAAAATTGAACTTCCGGAACTTCCGAATATTCAGCGAGCTATCGAAGATCTGAATCTTTTACAGCTCCTCTCAGGACAACTTGCTTCTAAGCTCAATGCATTTTTTAGTGAAATGCTCGAAACTAGGTTTCGAGGACTTGTCTATGCTGAATCCGTGACCGAATTATTTTCTCGTTCTGAAATGTGGAAACGAGGCGTGGAAATTAACCGAGGCTTCATTCGTCTGAGAAATAAAGCGCCAGGACCAAAAAATAGAGCACTCATTTTTGCATTTTTCCCGAGAGGCAAAGATTCGATTTTTGTAAGTGACCAACAAATCGAATTATACGTCAATGCGGTTTTCTTTTCAAAAACTCAGGCTAAAGAAATTCTTGGCAGTTCTAAAATTAGTGCCAATGAAGATATCGTCAAGGCTCTGGAAAACCGCTTGAAGCAAGCGCCCGCAGTTGTGGCAGATGCCAAATGGACACGGCCCTTACTTCCTAGCTCCGAGGCGGATTTTAGTTTGTTTATTACAGAAGGTTTATTCAACGAAGCCCTTATGAGAATCTATCAAGAGAATCTTACAGATTTTCAGGCAGACATTGACATGGGTAAGCAGGTAAAGGGCCTACTTACCAAAGATGAAATCAATCTTGATGTGCGTATCGATTTGGGATCGGAGACGGCCCCAAAACTAATCTTTCAACCCGATTTCCTGTCTCTTCAGGTTTCTGACTATCTTCTTCGATTGGGTGCTTATATTGAAGATCGCTTGATTCCCACAACCGAGATTGTGGCTAACGTCCAAATGACTGCCACTCCCAAAATAGACTTTGCTAATCAAAGCGTAAATCTCCAAATTCAAGCGGACAGCTTTCGAATATCTCTCGATGAAGAAACAAAATTTAGAAAGATAATGAATAAAAATGACTTGAGGCTCATTGAAAGAATAACGAATGAAATTTGGGAAGGATTCTTTTCATCCTTCCCCGAACTCATTTTGTTTCCTACTCTTGTTCAAACTAAACTTCATGATTCGACCCAAAAGCCTTCCGTTGAATTGGCCATAAAAGAGGTTCAAGTCAAAAAGGGAATGACTTTAATTGATATTAACTTAGCCCAGGAGGCTGAGATTCAATGAAGATACTATTCGCGATCAGCTCAGTCTTTTACCTATTAGGTTGTGGTGAGAATCAGGTTCGCCAGCTCGCCATGTCAAACTCTCACAATCTTGAACTTAGACTGAAACAATCTGAAACTCATTGCCGGCTTGCTAATGAAGACCTAGATATTGGCGCCTACCTTTCGAAAACTCCAGATAAACAGCTGGTGAGTGTGGTTCGTGATCAAGAGGCTCCTCAACACGGCTTAGTTCAGATTGATCCCGTATCGCTTCGTCTGACTCTACTTGATGAATCGGCGACCGAGGCGGCGGAGATTAAACTTAGTGATGAATTCATTGCCTACCGTAATAAAGAATCCGTTTGGCTTCTGGCCAATGGAAAACCGGAAGAGCTTTTGAACTCTGGAGTCTCGAGATTAATGGCATTCGATCAAACATCCGAATCAACCACCCTTCAGATCGAGAATACGAGTGGGGGGTTCGACTGGATATGTTTCGACCAAAATCATTTAGTTTCCGGAGGGGCTAGTTCCGAAGATTTCGTGTTGAGCCTGGCTCATGATCCTCATGGCCGCCAGTGGATCGTGCTTGAATCTACTGACGGGATTTATCTTCAAAGGGCTTCCCTATGCACGGATTCGAATCTGATCACCTACCGCCCAAAGCACAAGTTTCGAACGGACCACGCAAAGCTCGTCGTGACCGACAAAGAAGCTTTTATTTCATATCTAAATAGGGAAAATGGAAATTTCGAACTTCTTATTTTCAATTTGGAATCAGAACTTTGGACGCACGAAACTATTGATGGAATCGCCTATCAAAACTATCTTGGGATGGACATCGATGCGCAAATCGTTGCCCCATTTGAGAGACCCATTTATTTGTACCTTGATGCTTGGAAGCTTGAACCGAAGTTGGCGATTTATAGCCTGGGTAAATGGACGACGAGTCATATTGGAATTGGCGGATCATCTGGTTTTTACAATCAAATTTTGTCCACAAAAAATAATATAATGAAAATTGCATTTAGATCTTTTCGGAATGAAATGTCGACCGGTCGATCAAGTTTTGAAAATCTCGTACTTTGCGAAATTGACTTCCAACCTATGGTTGATACCAAAAATGTTCCGGATACGAGTCGATAGAAATAAACCAAATTGAAATCAAATTCCAACCCAAGGAATCAAATGTACTTTCCGTCTGCATTTCGACTGTCGTTAACGCGATTCCAAAGCGATCTTCGTCAGGACTCGGACCTTCAATACCACTTGTCTCTTCGTCCCAAGTAGATGCAATAACCGTATCATCGTAAGAATTCTCACCGATAAGCCCGCCAACAACATCCAAGCCCTCAACAGCACCTTGAGAATACGAATGAAATACAATCGGATCATCCCGTCCGACGCGATCCATTTTGCCAACTAAGCCTCCCACCTTAGAATTGGAAGAAGCTGTACTGGTAACGCTCGCACCAGAAAAAGAGTCATGGATTTCGCCCCGATTCCGTCCAACGAGTCCTCCGATTTCTCGCTCTCCTGATATGGAGGAAGAAACCACGGAAGCCTCATGAATCTCTGCGTCCGTTTCGCTCAACCCAACCAATCCCCCAATAGCGGTCGCCATATCGTTTCCACTAATGACGGCATTTTGAACCCTAACTTGATGGATCTCTCCACGATTTATGCCAACAAGACTACCTACGCTATTGCGGCCCTCGACGATAACAGTATCCAAAATAAGATTTCGAATGACGGCGCCACTTGAGCTGTCACTAAAAACACCAACTTCGTTATCCGAAGATTGGTGGATGGTAATATTTGTAAACTTAAATCCCTGTCCATGAAATTTTCCTTGGAAGCTTGGTCCGATGGGAACGAAATCTTCATTTGCATTAAAATCTATGTCTGAGCATAGAGCGTAGTGAGCCGCCGGCGCGCTCGCGATAGCCTCAACATTCGCTCGAGTTCTTAGTCCACGTAGATAGGTGTCACCATCCAGATCAAGGCCTAGCACACCGACATCCCTGACTTCCTCCGCCGGATTACCCGCTGCATCTTCCGCAGAATAGGTTACTCGATAATTGGCCGCTACAAGCTCATCTACTGGATTGTCAGTCTGAACCGAAACGCTCCCATCAAGATTATCATAAGCGCTTGCGCCGAGATCTTCATAGGTCGCGCATAAATTCAATTGAATAGGATTGTCTCCGTTTATTGTAATGACAGGCGCGTGAACATCCTTAAGGCCTTGAAGGCTGGCTTGAACCGCCGGATTACCTGCTTCGTCCACCAAGTCGGCGTGAATATAGATTGGTCCTTCATTCAATCCCGAGAAGTCTAAAGTCGCCGTCCATTGATTCGCCGTACAGACAGGCGTTTTGGAATCAGATCCATTGCTAACACTTACTTGACGACTGTTTTCTGAACACATTCCAGAAGTTTGGATTTGTTCACCGGAAGCAATATTGACGACTAAATTAGCCGGCGTAGAAATGCTCACGCTCGGGGGTGTTCGATCTAAAGTTCCATTTACCTGATCTGTGCCGGGCGAATTTCCGGCCAAATCCAGGTGGCTGACTTGAATAGAAACCGAACCCTCAATAACGCCCGAGAAATCTAGGCTAGCCGACCAGAATCCCGCATCGCAATTGACCATTTGATTATCTACGCCATTTGTCACATTAATCGGCTGATCAGTTTCCGAACAACTTCCATAGGTCGGATAGCTGAACTGATTTGCTTGATTCACATAAAATCCAGATAGAGGACTCGCAATTGTCACGGTCGCTGCCACCGTATCTTTATAGCCATGACGAATCGCTAGAATTGCCGGATTGCCAGAAGCATCACTGTGATCAGCCTGAATAGTTACCGGACCTTCAAGGAAGGAGCCAAAATTCAAAGTTGTCGACCAATGATTGGCACTACAATTAATGATTTTTTGATCAACCCCATTGCTTACAACAACATTATTGGATCCATTTTCTGAACATGATCCAGAAGTTTCAAAATTATACTGGTTACCAGCATTGACAAAGTATCCATCACTCGCAGGGTTCATAATGCTCACGGTAGGAGTGTTGATATCTTTGGTTCCGTTCACAGAAACTTCCGACAGATTATTGGCTTCGTCTAACTGTTGAGCAATAATACTAACGGGTCCATCTGCAAGGCCCGTAAAATTTAAACTTGTTGACCACTCGCCATCAACACAATCGACTTGTTTCGAATCCAAAGTATTCGTCACCGTAACATCCTGATCCTGCTCTGAACAGGTTCCACTAGTCGCAATGGCGGATTGATTAAAAGAATTCACGATAAATTCTGGGGCAGGTTGTGTGATTGAAATCACGGGAGGTACCGTGTCGACTACATAGACGAGCCGGGTCTTGGGATCAGACGAGTTTCCTGAACTATCGCTAACCTGATATTCCAACCTATAAGTGCCAATCTTTGAACTATCAACACTTCCGGTTACGCTTACATTGAGCGAGCTGTCATAGTTATCGTTGGCCAAGTATCCGAGCTCAATATAGTCATTCGTTCTCTCAAGAGTTTGCTCAGAAGCACCATTCAGACTAAGACTCGGTGGCGTTGAATCGCGAACAACGACTTTTCGCCTAGCTTGAGCCAACAAGCCTTCCTTGCTTAAAACGAAATAACTAACATCAAACTCACCCAACTCGTTAGAGTTCACGCTGGATTGAACAAGAACTTTACTACTCAGATCCCCATCACTCAAACTTCGAGCTGAATAGCCAGGATCAATAAAGGCGGTTTTGACTTCATGAAAATAAGGGTTTCCGCCCTGAAGATTAATAATGGGTGCAAACGGATTTTCTGAAGCAAAGAACTGGGCATCGGCGTCAGAATACTGGGTGCCCGAACCACAGGCTGACAGTCCAAAGCCGATCGACAAACAAACCAAAACAACACGCAAATTCGTATGAATGGAAAATAGCTTCATTTACCGAGCTTGGAATTTGCAAATTCCAAGCCATAAAAATCGGCCTCAAAAGGCCCCCAATGCCTATATAGAGGCTTGCGGCATAGAAATCTTTTCCTAGACTAGCAGAAGATGCACAGGACCAAGCACGGCCTAAGCTTACAATTATTGATGTTCAGGTCGCCTGGGGGAAAGGCTAAGTTCTTAATATCAAGGACAAATTTTATTTGTCTTCCTTGGGCCCTGGCTTGCTTCCAATTTGGCTGCGTTCCAAGGATGGGTTTCATGTTGTGTGTAGAATCCGATTTAAAATTTAAGCGCTGGCGCGCCTTATGTGCCAACATTCGAAACTTAGGTTTAGTAATCTTCCTTGGCTTTACCTTTCCCCTAATCGCACAGGACATCCCCGATCGTTCCGCGGCAACCGCTGATTTGATTTTTACTGGCCTTCAAGAATTTGAATTGATGGGCAATTCCATGGACGTCGGCTTTGATTTAGATCGAGACGGCCTGGAAGATTTTGCAATTGGTGCCCCCGCCGGAGGAAAGCGATGTTTTGAAAACCCTCCGGTTCCATTTAAGTTTTGCGACGGAGCAGTTTTTTTATTTGGTGGAAAACGTGCCAACCTTATCAAAAGACTGGAAGGCCCTATTAACCAAAATCCAGATTCGACGAATAATTTTGGAAGCGCGGTGCGATTAGCCGACCTCAATGGCGATGGCTTAGCCGAAGTGATCGTGGGATCTTCGTATAGTGATGCCCGCGGCTACCATTCGGGAAACGTCAACGTCTATAGTGGGACTGACTATAAGATCCTCTCTCAATTTTATTGTGATTCTAAAGTCTCCGATGAGTGCGGTCGATCTATCGCGACGGGATGTGATTTAGATTCCGATGGATCCAGTGAGATTTTAGTCGGCGCGCATACCGGAGTATATATTTACTCAGGCAGGTCGTCAGCCTTCCTTGGAAAAATCAGTAGTGTGCAAGGGAGTGCCGATGACTGGGCTAAAAACATTCGCTGCGATGGAGACTTTACGGGCGATGGAAAATCAGATGTTCTCGTGGCCGCACCTCTTGAGGATGTAAACGGATCAGGTTCAGGAGCTGTTTATGGCTACGATGGAAATGATTTTCAAAACCGAATTCTTCTAAGAGGGGACGTGGCTGGAGACCAATTTGGAAGAGGCCTAAGTTTTGTGGGAGACGTCAATCGAGACGGATTCGACGACTTCGCCGTAGGTGCTGACCAGCAAAGTGATCGTGGCTACGTCCGCTTGTATTCAGGTCGAGATCTCTCAATTCTTAGCGAATGGAAATCCTATGAAAACTGCGGAAGCACAGGGGCTAATTGCAACTTTGGAGCTTCTCTATCGAGCGCAGGGGATCAAAACGGAAATGGAATTGCGGACTTGCTCATCAGCGATCCAACTTACAACGCCGGACAGGGTCGTCTATACTTAGTTTCCCTCGCTGACTCTCAATTCATTCAAACCATCACGGGCGAAAGTCCGTCTTCTGACGCATTTAGTGTCCCCTGCCGAGGTTTATCTTCGAACTTTGACGCTAACGGGGATGGTCAATCCGACATTCTTTGTGCAGCGCCATTTCACGATTCGGGAGGAACGGATACTGGCCGCGCCTATTTATTTCTCTCCTATGTACCAGAGCAAGCTCCTCCGCCTGCTTCTGATGACGAAGATCTAAGAATCTGTCTTGACGATTTGTCAACCTCCCGAGAGGAACTCGTTTCACTCCAGGCACAAGTACTCCTCCTTCAGGACCAAAATTCCGAACAAGCCAATCATATTGTCGAATATCAGGCGCGCATCATTCGCTTAGAGCGAAAAATTGAACAGATTCTTAGTCAGTTAAAAAATCCAGAAGGCAATGGAAGTAAATTCGGCAAAAGCATTTGGTCCAAGCTATTTGATCTAATTTACTTTTGACGCTCCCCATCTTTGCCAAAACTCGGCCATAATGGAACTTTAGTTCATAAGGCTGGAGTTTTTTAAATGGACAAATCCCAAATCAATATTTTGATCGTTGAAGATGAAAAGGATATTTCACAGATCTGCCGAGAGTTCCTAGAGAGCGCTGGTTACAAAAATATTGAGAACTCCTCCAATGGAATGGATGGTTTGAACAAAGCTCTGACCGCCCAAAAGGACGGAAAAGCTTTTGATCTTATTATATCAGATTGGGATATGCCAATCATGACTGGCCTACAGCTTCTAGAGAAAATTAGAGAAAACAGTCAAGTTTCTAACACCTTAGTTATTCTTATCAGCGGGAAATGCTCAGAAGAAGTCATTCGACAAGCCGTCAAATTTCAAGTGTCGGGTATTATCCTCAAGCCTTTTGAAAAGGACGTTCTGAATGCGAAAGTCGATAGCCTTTTTGTCTCCAGGGAAATCGCAACGGAAATCGAAAACAAACGAGCCGATCAAGCTAACTAGAGGCGCCTAATTCGACTTGATTTTAGTTAGACTTTCTAGCTCAATAAGTTGTGATTTATCAGCCTAAAGCCTCTTGGATAGCGAAAAGTCATATCCAAAATCTTATCGAAATATCTGCCTGCAAAAATTATAAGGAGCTTGCACAAAAGGCTGAAGAAAATACGGAGTGGTTTTGGAAGGTCGCGTTAAAAGATATGGGCTTGAAGTTTTCGAGCCCTTACAAGCGCCTTCTTCCTGCAGGACTCCCTTGGCCGAAGTGGGCGGAGGGCGGTGAAATTTCCATCGTCGAAAATTGCGTCGATCGACATTTGCAATTGCGCGCCAATAAGACGGCATTAATTTTCGAGGCGGACTCCGAAAGTTCAGCCATCCACTGGAGCTTCGAAGATTTAGCACGTGAATCTTCGTATGTATGCGGCCTCTTGCAAGAGGCAGGGGGCCTACCTGGTGATCGTGTTGCGCTACTTATGCCTATGAGCCTCGAGATGGTTGCCTCGTTTTTTGGGACGCTTCGGGCCGGTATGAGTATAGTACCTATTTTTTCAGGATACGGTGAAGAGGCCATCAAAGCTCGAATTCAAGATGCCAAGATTCGCTTTGTCATCACTCAAGACAAAACCTATAGACGCAGCAAAGAAGTTCCGGTTTATCAAACGCTTGAAAAGATTCTTCCGGACTGCCCAAGCGTTAAGAAAGTATTTCAACTTAACCGAAATGAATTTCACAAGGGTCACAAAGACTTCCCACTATTAGGATCTGTCTCTAGGCCGGCTGAAGCGGAATGCCTCTTACTTTATACATCCGGAACCACAGGAAAACCAAAAGCCTGTGTGCATACCAATTTTGGTGTCCTTGCGACACCAGGGAAAGAACATCGATATAGCTTTGACGTTCATTCTTCAGATGTTTTTTTTTGGTATACGGATATCGGTTGGATGATGGGCCCTTGGGAGCTCTTGGGCGCTCTTCAATACGGTGCAACTGTATTGCTTTACGAGGGTGTCCCCGATTATCCAGACACGGATCGATTGTGGCGAATGCTTGAAAATCATAAGGTCACGCAATTTGGAATTTCGCCGACGGCGATAAGAGTCCTTAAAAAATCTGATTCGAACTTTCTAAAATCCCAAAATTTTTCCAACCTTCGAATTCTTGGGTCCACGGGGGAACCATGGGATGAGGAAAGCTGGCTGTGGTTTTTTGAAAAAGTCGGGAAGTCTCGATGCCCCATTATTAATATCAGTGGGGGAACTGAAATTATGGGATGCTTACTTTCACCCACGCCGCTTGATGCGCTTAAACCCTGCAGCCTTGGCGGCCCAGCGCTAGGTGTTAAGACTCAAGCTTGGGATGAAAGCGGAAAGTTGATCTCTAGCGGTCTTGGCCATCTTGTTTGCTTGTCACCCCTTCCCTCGATGACGAAGGGTTTTCTTCATGATCCAGATAAATATCTTCATACTTATTTTGATCGATTTGGCGAGAACGTTTGGTACCACGGCGATTGGGCTTTCATAGATGAAGATGGGCTTTGGTATTTAAAAGGCCGAAGTGACGACACGATCAAAGTCGCCGGCAAAAGAGTTGGCCCCAACGAATATGAATCGGCGTTGATGGAAGATTTAGACGTCGCCGAATCTGCGGCAGTCGGCATCCCCCATGAAATTAAGGGCGAATGTGTCTATTGTTTTGTGGTTCTAAAAAATCCCTCCCTCGCTTCCGAGGAGAAGAAAGAATCCTTACAAAAGCGACTGCAGTCAAAAATGGGAAAAGCCTTATCGGCTGAAAAGATTTTATTTTGTGCCGCACTCCCCAAAACTCGCTCCGGCAAAATCCTTAGAGGCCTTATCCGCAAAGTAAGCTTGAAAGAAAATTATGATTCATCGGCTGTCGAAAATCTGGATAGTGTGAAGGCTATTCAGGAGGCTAGCTGATAAGGCGCCTCTAACTGTATTCTTATCCTAGATTCAGGACCTTCTGGACATTCGATCCCTGAATTTGGTCTACTACCTTATTCATGTTCGTATTTAGGCAGGTAAAGACCGAGGATTTTGAAGCTCTTTTGAGTTTGGCAAAACATTTGGGTAGCGCTGGCAATATCCCCAGCGATCCAGACAAACTTCGCGAACAAATCGAGCGATCTGCCAAAAGCTTTAAAAAGCCAAGCTCGCGACGTGCCGACAACCTTTATATGTTTATTCTCGAAGATTACTTCCGAAAAATTATTGTTGGCAGCTCTCTTATTTTTGCCAAACATGGGACGCGTCAATCCCCGCATACCTATCTTGAGATTCTTAACAAAACCCACCGCGACCCTTCGACAAATATTGAGGTTCAACATCGCCTGCTCCGGTTTGAATTTGATACCGATGGGCCGACTGAAATTGGAGGACTCATTCTCCATCCAGACTATCGCTCTTCGGTCGCCGGCTTGGGTGCTCAACTTTCTTATGCGCGCTTTATTTATATGGGCATGTTTCCAGATAGATTTGAAGAAAATGTGATTGCTGAGCTTTTGCCACCATTTAATGAACAGGGTTCAAGTGAACTTTGGGAAGCCTTTGGAAAAAGATTTACCGGCTTAAGCTACAAAGAGGCTGACCACCTTTCGCGGACCAATAAAGACTTCATCAAAAACCTATTTCCTCGCGAGGACATCTACACCTGCCTCTTCAACCAAAAGGCTCAAGATGAGATCGGGCAAACCAATCGTCAAACAGCCGCTGCCAAAGTCTTACTCGAGAAAATCGGCTTTAGTTTTTTAAATGCGGTCGACCCCTTTGATGGAGGACCTCATTATGGCTCTCGTGTCAGCGAAGTTACCGTGGTTAAGCGAATGGAAGCCGTTGGCATCGACACCAAAACTCTCGATTATGGCGGCAATCGCGTCCTCCTTGGCTTCATGGCGCAAGGGGCTTTCCACTGCTTACTCGTTCATGTCAAATGGGTAGAAAACGGCTCAAAAATTATGGTCTCGGAGGACGTTCTTCGCCTCGTCACAGAACTTAGCTATGACGAGTCTTCGGTCGTCATTAGCCCGCTCCTCTAAACTGGACTCCCCAGCTTCCCCTCAGTAGCCTATGGGCCATGATAGTCGAAGCATATCTCGATGGTCAGTTTAGGTCCTTGCTTAAAGGCCGTGAATGGACGGATCTTCAACCCTATAGGCTCAATGAGCCACTTTGCCGATGGTTTGAGGATATAAGTCTCGTACAGGAAGCCGTTTCTACAGCCCATGATGAGTTTGCTAGCTTCTCTTCATTGGCTCGAAGCCAGCGCGTTGAATTGCTTAAAAAGCTAAAATTGAGTTTTGAGAAGCATGAAACAGAATTTGAAAATTTAATTGTTTTGGAATCTGGCAAAGCACGCTGGGAATCTAGACAAGAAGCCAAAGCCCTTTCCAATAAAATACAAATCACTCTTGATACTTTATTGCCTTTGGTTGAACAAATCGAAGCCACCGGGCGCACGGGCAAACAAGAAATGAAGCTACTCGCTCGCGGCGTCTGCGCTGTAATCGGTCCCTTCAATTTTCCCCTACATCTAGCCAACGGTCATATCATTCCTGCCCTGCTTGCAGGTAATACCGTCATCTTTAAAACTTCGGAACATAGTCCACTCTGCGCGGGCCTTTACGCTCGCTGTTTTCAAGAGGCTGGATTTCCTGTTGGCGCCTTTCAAATGCTCCCTGGGGGTGCCGAGTCGGGGCAATGCCTTGTGGAAAACACTCTGGTTAAAGGCGTTTTCTTTACAGGCTCTTATCAAAACGGGCGCCGGATTACCGAACGACTTTTAAAAACTCGATCAGATCTTGCCACCTTAGCCGCCCTGGAATTGGGTGGAAAAAACGCATGTATAATTTTTGAGGATGCTGACTTTGATCGCGCTATCGGCGAATCTGTTTTAAGCGCCTTTGCAACGGCTGGCCAAAGGTGTTCCTGCGCTTCACGGCTCTTTATTCAAGAGTCGCTATTGGATAAATTTCGAGACGCGTTTTTAATGGCAACAAATAAAATCCGGATTGGCGATCCATCCGACGATAAAACATTTATGGGTTGCATGATCTCTCCCGAAGCAGCTGATCATTTTATCAGCAAGTGCCAGACCGCTACGAGCCAGGGCTTTGTCGTTCACCAAATGAGCCAGCGTTTGGACAAAAATAATTGCCTTGTTCTTCCCTCGGTCTTTGAGTCCTCAAAACCCGACGACGACGTTCAAAAGCCTCTACTTCAAGAAGAACTCTTCGGACCCAATACGATTCTGATTCCATTTGAGGATCAAGAACATCTTGTTGAACTTCACGAAGCCTCGCCCTACGGACTCGCATCGGCCGTATTTAGCCGCGACGAAAATAAGTTTAACTTTCTTGATCAACATCTTAGTGTTGGCTTGTTAAATTGGAATCGTACCACAGTTGGCGCCAGCAGCGCTCTGCCATTTGGCGGCACAAAGAAAAGCGGTAACAATTGGCCGGCTGGCTTATTCAGTTATTTTTACTGCAGTTACCCTCGCAGTTATCTCAAAGAGTCGGAAGCTTTCTCGACCGCCGACCTTCCCAGCCCATTACAAAATATCTTTGGAGCGGTTCAATGAAAATAGCCTTTTACGCTAAAAGCCTTATTCCTATTCACGCCAAAAGTTTAGAAGAACGAGCGGTTGGAGGAACCGAAACTGGTTTGATTCGAATGGCCGAAGAACTCCAAAAGCTGGGGCATGAAGTTTACATTTATGGCTCACACACCAAGCCTCCCCCTTCGTTCCCCAAATATTTGCCGGCCGCTGAAATTGAAAAGGCGCCGGAGTTTGATATTTTCATTTGCATCCGAGACTGGATTCCTTGCTTTTACAAAGTGAAGACGAAGAAGATATTTTTTTGGACCGGTGATTCTTATGACCAGTTCCCCAATTATGGAATCGGGGACAAACGAATCAGTGATAGAATTGATGCGCTTCTTTGCGTTAGTCACTGGCAAGCTACTGAAATCAGTCTTCGTTCAGGATTCCCACGGGAAAAATGCTACATATTGCAAAATGGGATTCATCTTGAGCATTTCTCCGGGACTGAAAATAAAAATCCTATGCGACTGATCTACTCATCAACGCCTTATCGTGGGCTCGAGTTTGTGCCGGCTCTATTTTATGCTCTCAAAACTCGAAATCCAGAACTCGAACTTCATATCTTTAGCAGCTACGAAATATACGACCAGACGGAGGATCCGCGCTATAGCAAGGTCAAGGAAGAGTTGGCTCGCTTGCCAGATTGCCATGTACACACGAGTATTTTGCAACAGGATTTGGCACGTAAGTTTATGAAATCTTCTATTCTCTTTTACCCTTGTCACTTTGAAGAAACGAGTTGCATCACTGCGATGGAAGCTATGGCCGCTAGATGCGTCCCGCTGACGACTCGCTTGGGAGCCCTTCCGGAAACAATTGGTGATGCCGGCATTCTAATCGATGGACTGCCTACTCAGGATTCTTACAATCGAGAATTTTTAACAATGGCTCATCGCCTTCTTACCGAAGAAGACTTTAGAAATAATTTGGCCAAAAAAGGATTTGAGCGCGCGGAGACAATGTCCTGGAAGGCGCGCGCGAAAGAATTTGAAAATTTTATGAAAGAGAGTTTATGAAATCAGAAATTGATTTTTTTAAGTTAATCGATCGTAGCAATCCTTTGACAGGCGAAAGCATTCGCCTCAAACGAGCGAAGATTGTCTGCACGATGGGCCCGAGCTGCCAGGATCCGAAGATATTGAGGCAAATGATTCGAGAAGGAATGGATGTGGCTAGACTCAACTTTTCTCATGGCACGCACGCCGATCACCTGCGTAGCATTCAAAGTTTACGCCGAATTGCTAAGGAAGAAGGTAAATACTTGGGCATCCTCCAAGATATCCAAGGACCCAAGATTCGAATTGGTAAATTTCCAAAAGGCATTGTGGAGCTTAGAAAAAACGACGAGTTTATTGTCCGTACGGATCAAGTTGTGGGCAGCTCTCGACAGATAAGCATTTCCTTAAAGAATCTCCATCAACATATCGAGGTAGGTCATCGCATTCTATTGGATGATGGCTTGATATTCTTGGTTGTTGAGAAAATTCGAGGACGTGCCATTCATACACGTGTGGTTTTTGGCGGAAGCTTAAAAGACAATAAAGGTGTTAATCTTCCCGATACACGCTTAAAAGGATTTTCATGCCTTACGCCCAAGGATAAAAAGGACATCGCTTTTGGTCTTAAAAATGGCGTGGATTTCATTGCCCTTAGTTTTATCTCTGAGGCTCAAGATATTATGAAAGTAAGGCGACTGATCAAGAGCCAACCCGACATACCTTTGATCGCCAAGATTGAAACTCGCCAAGCGGTCCATAACATAGAGGAAATCATCAACGTTGCGGATGGGATTATGGTAGCCCGTGGTGATCTTGGCGTCGAATGTCCGCTGGAAAAAGTTCCGGGCCTTCAAAAGAGAATGATTCGGGCTGCCAATCGAAAAGGCAAATTTGTCATTACCGCGACCCAAATGTTGGAGAGTATGACTCGAAGTCCTCGCCCTACTCGAGCGGAGGCTTCAGACGTTGCTAATGCTGTATTGGATGGAACGGATGCCGTGATGTTATCGGCTGAAACGGCCTCCGGACAATTTCCATTGGAAAGTGTCAAAACCATGACCCGAATTATTATGCGAACTGAACAGTACCAGCAAAGCTTCTCGGATATTCAAGAAACTCGTCTACACGAAAGTGTAACAGATATCGGACACGGAGTTACGGCGGCGGCCGTTCATATTACGAGTAACTTGCAGGCGTCGGCCATTGTGGCGTTTACGCATTCTGGAGCGACGGCTCGCTATGTATCTCGGCTTCGACCATCGCCTATTATTTTTGCTCTCAGCCCATTTGAAGCCATTTGCCGTCGAATGGCTGTGGTCTGGGGCGTAATTCCCGGAATTATTCGCAAAATGAAACATACAGACGAAATGCCCGCCCTGTCTCGTCCAGTTCTGACGGAATTTAAGATGTGGAGAAAAGGCACTCGATTTGTCATGCTCAGTGGAACGCCGGTTGCTAAGCCGGGCACGACCAATCTTGTGAAAGTTCATGAAGTCAAATGACGCTTCTTCTTCGAATTATCATTGGCATGATTGTGCCGATCCATAATCGGATCGTCTATCTTATCGCTTATGGGCCGTGGGGAAGTTTCGTTCATAGAATTTTAATCTCAGGCTTTCGAAAACTATACAAAATTGAGGATGAACCCATCGCCTCACACAAAAAGCTCGGCCAGTATTTTCTTCGATCACGAGATATTTTTATATCTTCGTCCGCTCTCGTCTCGCCAACAGAATCGACTTGCATGGAAGGCCCTGCTAAAATTAATTTGAATTCAACAATTTCGATCAAATCTATCGACTATAACTGGCAAGAATTTTTTGAATTTCAGGACTCATGGAAGTCTTCAAATTTCTGGAACCTCTATCTTGCGCCAAACGATTATCATTGGGTCCATAGCCCTTGCGAAGCGGAGCACTGGGAGGCTTGCCGCGTACCGGGAAAGACCTATCCAGTTAACGCTTTAGGCCGCCGACTGATCCCACATCTTTATCTCGAAAATGAGCGCCTAAGCTTTAGGACCCAACATCCTCAGCTAGGATGGGTCCATGTTCTATGTGTGGGTGCCATGGGCGTTTCGAGAATGCCAACGCCTTTCGGGCAATTTTCTGAACGAAAATGGAGCAAGATTGATCAAACAATCAAGAAAGGGGCTGCCCTGGCCGCCTTTCAGCTTGGTTCTAGCGTGCTTTTAATTGTTGAAAAGAACCCCCAAAATCCACTAGGACTAAGCTCCCCGTCTTTGAAGGTTGGTGAAGCACTTGTATAAAACTGCCAAGTTTGAAAATCTCAATCCGTATGTTCAGCGAGTTCGCGAGCATCCACTCATGTCTGTTGAGGCCAGCGGGGTTTTCGAACATTATAAAAACAAAAAGTGTGTGGTTGATCTGGGGTGTGGCAACGGACACTTTTTATCGCAGTATCTTGAAAAATATCCTGACTTTGTCGGCCTCGGTGTCGAGCGCCGTTACAAGCGAATATTTAAAACACAAAAGAAATTGGAAGCCTTGGGAGCTCGAGGCCTGCGCTCCGAAATCGAGGACTTTGTAGCGATGAGCCCCGAAAACTTTTGGGATGAAGTATGGATTCAGTTCCCGGATCCTTGGCCCAAGAAACGGCATGAATGCCATCGCATGATTCGGCTCTCTCTCTATTTCCATTTGAATCGGATCCTAAAACCAGGGGGGAGATTTTGCTTCTTGTCTGATCATGCCGACTATTGGAATCATCTCATGGAGGTCCAAACCTCAAAGGGACTTTTCCCCATGATGCAGAGCCTCCAAGGAGATTTGTTTCATAGCGAACCCCCCAGCCTATTCAAAAAGTTGTTTCTACAGAAAGAACTGCCCCTTTATTCTTTAATTTTTAAGAAATGACATTCTTGAATGAAGGCTTCAAAATAAAACCGTGATAAGTATTTTTGCCCTTATAACTAGCGGACTTCTGATATCATCTTTCGAATACGAAATTGATCGCGGATTGATGCTAGAAATTAAAGGCGGTGGATCCGTAACAGATTCATCCGACAACGGAGCATTGGCGGGTGGTGCTAGACTGAGTTATTCGTTGGCGAATAAAAAAGATTTTTATATCACGTCCGAATTTGACTTTACCTATCAAAGTTTCAAATACGAACTCGCGGGCCAATCCGATAAATATAAGTCCAAGCAAATGGCTGAACTCAATTTGGTTGTTTATGAACTTTTTAATCCATACGCTATTCGCGCGGCGGTTGGTGGGGGAACGGAACGGAGGCTCTCCAAATTTTCACCGCTTGTTGATTACCGCGTAGGTCTTGGGTACTATTTAAGTTCAGACTGGGCGATTTACGGGGATAGTCTCGGCCGCTATATCTTCAGGCAAGGCAAAAACAGTGTTGCCCTCGAACTTGATCTTTCGATCCAATACATTTTTTAATATACGATTAGAAGCTAAGACTAAGAAACAGACTGTGTTGATTGAAACGAATATTTTCGTTTAAGAAATCGGAGAACTCTAAACTATCTCGTTCTTTAGAGTGAGACTTTGAATCTTTCGTT
The DNA here is from genome assembly GCA_002787535.1 of Deltaproteobacteria bacterium CG11_big_fil_rev_8_21_14_0_20_45_16. Taxonomy (GTDB): domain Bacteria; phylum Bdellovibrionota; class UBA2394; order UBA2394; family UBA2394; genus 1-14-0-20-45-16. The sequence continues at coordinate 31,437 of PCXB01000063.1, read as the reverse complement.
TTTTGAAGGCCGCCATTCATTTTGTTCGATAGTTTTTCACCGCTTCGATAGATTTGGCCTAAACAAAAACAAGTGGACGAAATCTTAACCGACTCGGCTGCTTGGCATAAACAAATACTCGATAAAAAGGCTACTAAAATGACTCCCAGATAACTCATCACGAGCGATAGAGATGCAAGTGCCATGCCAAGCTGTAGGCAGCTTTAAACGGGCTTAAAGGACGACTATGCAAAAGATAGGGGAATTTGACCTAGCGATTACCCCAAAAACTCCTCGGTTTCAGGGCATCCAGACTAGCGGCGAATGCACCCAGGCTAGGTCGCCCTCAGCATCCTCCAGCTGCACCCAATCCGACTTTTTCTGGATCACTCGGAACGAAAGGTATTTGAGGCCCTTCTCGCCGGCTGTTTGTGGAAAGCTTGATCCAGGTCCGGTACGAAGATTGGCAAACTCATTCGAAATGACCGCACATTCGAAGCTGGTACTGACCTGATCCTCTCGAATCCAAGCCTTGTGATCATCCAAATCCTTCACTTGGTACCATCCGTTCTTCTTTGAGAGCTTCTGAAGCGGCGAGTAACGGATAAGCTTTACGACCATATCTGAGGACTCCATGCCCTCTTTATGTAATTCAGCCATTTCAACATTTACGCAAAGCGATTGACCCAGCACCCCAGAGGCGCTTGAAATTCCACTTGAGACTCCCCCAATTAATAGAAATCCAATTATTTTATTTTTCACGATAATCTCTCCTACCTCTCCATTTAAACCAAAGTCCGACACAAATTCCACGTCTTTATCTATTAAGAGGCGGCTAAGTCCGTTAAAATTTAATCTTATGGGTCTAAAGTTTTGGCCTTCGCTCTTTCGTGAAGTACAGTTTTTGAAAGCCTTCCGAAAATCCTGGAGTCTTGATCTCCGCTCCCTGGCTGCCTTTAGAATATGCTTGGGCGTCCTTGTCTTATTGGACCTCATCAATCGATCTCAGGATCTCGTGGCGCACTATACCGACGAGGGAGTTTTGCCGCGATCGGCCATGCTTAATGAGTTTTATCGTTACTATTACCTCTCCTTACAGTTTATCAATGGCGAGGCATGGTTTCAGATTTTGATATTTGCCATCACCGGTTTTTGTGCCTTGCTGCTTATCGTCGGCTACCGAACTCGACTCATGCTCTTTATATCTTGGATCCTGATGCTTTCGATCCAAGCTCGCATGCCTGTTGTACTTCAAGGTGGCGATATTGAATTTAGGCTTTTATATTTTTGGGCTATTTTCTTGCCACTTGGTGCTCGCTACTCAATTGATCGAGCACTTGATCCGAGGGAAGAAAAACCCTCCGACACCCATTTCTCCATTGGAAGCATCGCCTATATTATTCAAATTATCAGTGTCTATTTTTTTGCAGCACTTTTAAAAACTGGGGCAGAATGGCACCTATCTCATTCTGCCATTTACTATGCTCTCTCTATTGATCAATTCGCGACAGACTTTGGAAAATATCTTTTAAATTTTCCAGCTTTGTTGCGATTGATGACGCTTCCTGTTTGGTATCTAGAACTACTCGGGGGCTTTCTTTTGGTGCTTCCTTTTTTCCAAAGCTGGACTCGAATGATTGGCATTCTTTCTTTTTTTGCTCTTCATCTGGGCTTTGCTATGACCATGAAACTTGGACTCTTTCCATGGATTTGCATCACGGCCTTTGTCGCTCTCCTGCCGGGTAGCTTTTGGAGTTTTCTTGACAAGCGACTGTCCCCTCAACTGGTCCATAAAATATACTACGATGCGGACTGTGGATTTTGCCGAAAGATTCTAAAAATTCTTCGTTGTTTTCTTTGCCTGGAAAGCATCCCTTACGCAAAAGCTCAGGACCATCCCCGGGCCATGGCCGCTATGACCCAAGAAAATTCATGGGTCGTCGAAGATCGCAATTTGAAATACCACTTTCGTTTTGATGGAATCATTTTGCTTTTGCGATCTTCACCGATTGGATTTTGGAAAGCTCGACTCTGGACTCTTAAACCATTTTACTTTTTTGGTGATCACGCCTATCGCTGGATCGCCAATCATCGAAAATTCATGGGTCACTTCACTCGCCACTTATACGAACGAAAGCCACACTACCAAGCAGGTAGATGGCTCCAGGTGGTCGCTTTATATTTCATTATTTGTTGCCTGTGGTGGAATTGGAGGACCTACGACACTTACAGCCCGATGCCGGAGTCTATGCGAAAAGTCTCTCTCTATCTTCGGCTGGATCAAAAGTGGAATATGTTTGCCCCTTATCCTCTAAAAATTGACGGTTGGTATGTCTTTCCAGGAAAACTGCGCGATGGTAAGGAGGTAGATGTGTTTCGCTATATTATGTATGGCGACACTCAATTAACTTACGATCGACCAGCTTCCATAGTGGACAGCTACCCGCGTCAGCGTTGGCGAAAGTATATGATGAATCTTCGAAAGAAAAACTTTCAAAAACACAGGATATTTCTTGGAAAATATATTTGCCGAGAATGGAATGACAGCCATCCAGTTCAAGAGAAACTCGAGAGTTTTGATATGATTTTTATGGAGGAACGAACTCAGTTATCAGGAAATCCCTCACCCATCGTAAAATCAAATCTTTGGCACCATTGGTGTTTCGAAAAGCAAGCCTCAGACTAACCCATGTTCCTTGCGATTTTAAAACTTATCGGTGGGTTATTTCTTCTTGGTTTTGGTGCCGATTGGCTCGTCAAAGGCGCCGTTAGATTTTCAGGGATTTTTAAGATATCGGCGATGGTCGTTGGCTTAACGGTAGTAGCCTTTGGCACAAGTGCCCCCGAATTGGCCGTCAGTCTTTGGTCATCCTGGAATGGGAAGGCCGACATAGCACTTGGCAATATCGTCGGAAGCAATATCTTTAATCTCCTCGTGATAATTGGAGTGGCCGGATTGATTACGCCACTTGCGATCAAAAAGCATTCTCTTCATCGTGAAATGCCGATCTTACTTGGCTCCGGCCTTCTGGTTTTTGTATTTGCTTGGTCAGGAAACATTTCAACCTGGGAAGGTGCCATTTTGTTCATAGGCCTGATCGCCTATATTTGGCTCCAAATTAAGCAAAGTAAATTTGAAAGGCTTTCTGAAATTGAAGGAGAAGTTAAAGAAATTGAAGGAGAAGTTAAATTTGAAAAATCTTTTCGATTTATCTCCATATGTATCGCCTTAATCTTAATCGGACTTGGAACACTTGTTGCTGGATCTCAATTATTTGTCGATGGAGCGGTGACCCTTGCTCGCTATTTTGGTGTGAGTGAGCTTGTCATCGGACTGACTCTGGTATCTCTTGGTACTTCACTTCCTGAACTTGCCACTTCGACCATAGCCGCCCTTCGGTCTCAAAGTGAAATTGCCGTAGGTAATGTAGTAGGAAGTAATATCTTTAATTTTATGTGCGTGGGCGGAATAAGTGCTTTGATTACTCCGGATGGTTTACAGGTATCCAAGAGTCTCACTCAGTTTGATTTGCCCTTCTGCCTTCTCACTACAACCTTGGTCATTATTTTCTTTCGAACAGGATACCGTCTCGTTCAATGGGAAGCTTTGATTTTGGTAATGATTTACATTTTTTATATTTTACATCTATTCGGCACTAACCTGATTTAATTTTTCTCTTTTTAGGAGCCGAGGCCGAAGTCTGCCTTGCTTTGATATGCTCTCCCAAGCTCCCCAGCCTCGATGCATCAGACTTCACATACTCATTCCAGTCCATCTCTTCCTCTAGAATTTCGTCTAAATCGTCTTCACCGAATTTTTGAATGAAAAATTCTGGCTGACTCTCAGACCTTTTTTTTACCATGGCCCTTATCTCCCTCTATACTCCGAATCTTCTTCTAGTCTAATTCGTCTTGAAAGGCGGTCAATCTGATGAAATTTTCAGTGTAAGCAAGAATTACAGAGTAAATAGATGGGCAGTTCTAGGGATTTAACGATAGGACCATTTGGGGCCAAGCGGCGTATCTTTGAGTTCGACACCTTTTGCCAATAACTCATCACGAATTTTATCCGACCTCTTGAAATCTTTTTGCTTTCGTGCCAGTTCGCGCTCAGAGATAAAACTTTCGATTTCGGTTGCACTGAGCTGCTCAGGCCCGGACTCATCCCAGCCTTTGATAGATTTTTGAATCTCACTCAAGCGCACCAAAACCTCTTTGGAGTTATCACCACCAAAGCCAAAGATAGGAACGAGAACCTCTGATAGAAATCGAAGAAAGCTTTTCGCACGTCCAGCTTTATCATCATTTGAACCTTGATAGGCCAGTCTGTTATATTCCTTAATAAGATCAAAAACTTTTGAAATGGCCACAGGCGTATGAAAATCGTCAGACATAGCCGAGTAAAACTCTTCCGAAATCTTTGCGATAAATTCTTCAAAAGCTTGGTTTTTTATCGCCTGAGAGGAAAGCGCCACGCAATCTTCAGCCAGGTTTTTCGCCTCATAAATTCGCTCCAAAGCCTTGGCAGCCGACCAGACTGCATTTTCTGAAAAATCGATTGGTGAACGATAGTGAGGTGTAAGAAACATATATCGAGCCATCTCGCCCGAAAACTTATTTAAAAACTCGCGGGCCGAAAAAACATTACCTAGACTTTTCGACATTTTCTCCTGATTGATTGTCACAAAGGCGTGATGCAACCAATAGCGAACAAAAGGTGCCTTTCCACTACCCGCCTCACTCTGAGCAATTTCGTTTTCATGGTGTGGAAAGATCAGATCGCTTCCGCCATGATGAACATCAATTTGATTGCCAAGCAACTTCTGAATCATCGCCGAGCATTCAATGTGCCAACCTGGCCGACCCTTGCCCCATGGACTTTCCCAGAAAGGTTCACCTTCCTTGCTTGCCTTCCACAAATAAAAATCCAACGGATTTCTTTTCCGAGTGTCACGATCCACCCGTGCTCCCACTTCAAGGTCCTCCAAATGCTTGCCAGACAGCTTCCCATAATCCTTGAAGCTATCCACCGAGAACACAACATTGCCATCAATAACATAGCCCGAGCCTCGAGAAACAATTTGCTCAATTAACCCAATGATTTCCATCATCGTGTCGGTGACTCTCGGTCTGTAAGTCGGATCCAGACATCCCGCCTTTTCGTAATCCTTCTCCACCTCTTCAATAAATTTTTCGGCAACTTCCTGCGCCGTGAGATTATCTTCCTGAGCGCGATGAATGATCTTGTCGTCTACGTCTGTATAGTTTCGAGTAAAAATAACATCAAAACCAATCTGCTTCCAAAAACGATAAAAAAGGTCTGCCACCAGGGCACTTCGCAAATTGCCCACATGAATAAGATTATAAACCGTTGGTCCACAAGAATAGAAACTCAGCTTCCCTTCCTTGCGTGTTATAAGCTTTTCCTTGCGCCGACTAAGGGAATTATAAATCTGACTGTCCCGCGTTATCATAGGTTAGACTCAAAACTTCGAAAGGTCCGAGGCAACAAGTCTTTGAATTGAAGCTTTTCCATGACTCCCGATAAATTCGCTAGATAAATTTCCAGATCAGGTCCACAAAATTCTGCCAGACTCTGTAGACAAATTCCGCAAGGTGGCGTTGCCTTGGCTTCCGCCGTTACGATCATAATGGCCTCGATCTGAGGCTTTTTATTCTCGGAGCGCAGTTTAACAAGAGCAACTCTCTCAGCACAAATCGTTGCCCCGATCGACGCGTTTTCAATATTGCAACCACGAATAATCTTGTCGGAATCCTTTAACTTAAGAGCGGCTCCCACCGCAAAGCGAGAATACGGGCTATGCGAAAACTCTCGAGCTAATTTCGCTTCCTCATGCAAATGCTCAAGAAGTTTACTATCCATCGCCCACCTCCAGTAATTTCATTTTCTCCAGAGCTCCAGAGGATGCCTCAATATCGGACATTACAAATAAATGGACACCGGGGGCGCCCACTCTTTTTAGATCTTCCAAATATTCCAAAAATAAGTCGACCACTCGACCCACACCGTTTGCTTCCCTTTCTGCAGGAAGTTTGTTCATTATTTTTGCTGAAACCTGAATTCCAAATCTCTTCATCATTCGATGCGCCTGAGCCTGCGACCGTAGTATTAGACTCCCTGGAAGTATAGGAACTTGAAGCCCCTGCTTAGCGCAATCCTCCAGGAATTGTGCATAAACACTCGCGTCAAAAATCATCTGCGTAATGCCATATTCCGCGCCCTCATCGACTTTCATCTTAAGAAACTCAATTTTCTCAGACGCCACGGGATGTTCCGGGTAAACCGCGGCACCGATACAAAAGTCCGTAGCAACTTGATTCTGGTCCGATCGCGCTCCTGGCCTTGGTAAAAATCTTCCTTCATTAAGCTCCCTAATTTGACGAATCAATTGATAAGCATAGCGAAGGGACTCAGAATGAGGCCGCCAATCCGGCTGGTCCGTGGGCGGATCTCCACGAAGTGCAAGAATATTTCTAATTCCAAAATAATGATGATCCATTAATTGATTCTCAACTTCTTGCGGCGTCATATCTCGACAGGTAAAGTGCGCAATACAGGGAACCCCAAACTGATCCTTAATGGCCTGACTGATTGGCAAACTTCCTCCGCGCAAACTACCGCCCGCACCCTTAGTAACGGAAAAAAATTCGGCTCCCGCCGAAATTAAAACTTTAATCTGATCGAGAACTTTAACTTGTTCCACCCCGTTTCGGGGGGGGATGATTTCAGCCGAGAAAGTGAATTTCTGACTCTTTAACAAATCAATAATCTTAACATCCTGCTTGAATCCAAACTCATTAGATTTCATCATTGCCGGCACCTTAATCACAAATTCTCATTCTAGCGGGCAAGACAGCACTTCATCCAGCTTAAAGCCCTCAGAAGCATTAAAAATACCCCTAAAATTGAAATGCAATCGTAAGCCCATCACGAGGCTCCGATCTATAAAGCAAGAGTTTTTTGATTTTGAATGGATGTCTTCTAAGCGAAATTTTCTCGGTGCCGAACCTGGATCGATCAAAACAGCGCGCAGGGCTCGCCCCTCCTCCAGCCTGCCAAATTCATCCTCAACTCCCAAAAATCGCGCTGGTCCTGTCGAAAACACTTCGACCAGTCGCGACGCACTAATCTTAGCTTCCTGCCAAAATTTTAAGAGTACTGGCAACGCGGTTTCCAAACCCAAGGTTCCAAAGGCTGACTTTGTAAAATCTGAACCTTTATCCTCCGCCGTATGAGGTGCATGATCCGTCGCCACAAAATCAATCTGCCCTTCAACGAGTGCATTTAGCAGATCTGATTGATCTTGAGCTGAGCGAATTGGAGGATTCATTTTGAAGGCCGTATTAGTCGGATCGATATCCCCAACATTAAAATATAAATGATGAGGACTAACTTCGGCACTAACTTTTAGCTTGAGTTTGCGAGCTTCTGCCAAGACAGGCAAAACTCGGCGACTTGTCGCGTGCAAAAGATGGTACCGCGCTTTTGGAAATTTTTGAAGTAGCTGCAAGTCACGCCGCAACATTGCAATTTCAGGTTCATCTGGATAGTCTTTCACTCCTAAATTCTTCTGAACAGGCCCTGGAGCCAGCACGCCATGATGTCCCAAAAACTCGGAGTGTTGCAAAAGAGGAAGCCCAACAGATTCAAGCTTTGAAAAGGCTTCCGCCATTAACTCATCCGAGGCCAAACCAACACCATCGTCCGTGAAAGCCTTTGCCCCCGCGTCGGCCAAGTTTTTAAAATCAACAAGCTCGCGACCCTCCTGCCGCTTAGAGATGGCCGCAGAAAAATAGGTCCGCACACCAAAAAAATCCTCTGCCGACCGAACCATAGATTGAGCTTGCTTCAAAATATCGGTGTCATCAATGACCGGCCTAGTGTTGGGCATACTGAGAACCGCTCCATAACCCCCAAAGAGCGCGGCCTTAAGTCCGGTTTCTGCCGTCTCCTTCTGTTCCTGTCCAGGAACTCGAAGATGAACCTGATTATCAACACCACTGGGGATCAATGCAAATCGAGCTGGCGTCTTAGCTTTCAAGTCGGAGATTTTTTCAATCTTTCCATTTTTGATTTCTAGATCGACCGAGCTGCGAACGGCATCTGCATTCCATATATCCACGTTTTTAATCGTAAACGACTTGGGAAGTCCGTGACGCATCAACTCAAAACTACACAGCTTCGAAGCAGATCGCAAATCTTGAAGCCTTAACTGCTACAATGGCCGGATCCCCCACACCCAGGCTTGGTGCAGCCTCCGGACTTTTCGGAGCTTGCGGGAGCCTCTGGCCCTTTGGTTTCACTGCTAGCGGCCTCGCTGCCCGAACTTGCTGCAGCTGGTGTCGCCTCGCTCGAAAGCGTCTCGACCGGTGAGGGCGCTGTCCCCGCGTTCTTATAATCCGTCGTATACCAGCCCCCGCCTTTGAGCTGAAATGAGGACCTTGAGATCAATTTTTCTACCGGAACACCTGTCGTAGGACATACCTCCAATACAGGGTCTCCCGCCTTTTGCACGACTTCAAAAACTGAACCGTCCGTTTTTCGTCGGTATTCGTAAATGGGCATATTTATATAAACTAGGCGGCCCCCATATCCTGTCAACCCCCTTCAAATTTATTCTAAAATTAAGGATTTTCAGTCGTATAAACGGCCGCCTGACCCCGAGTCTCAGACAGCTGGAGCGTAAGCCTCTGAACGGAGACTTTGCCTCTCAAAGCCAAGGCCAGCTCACGCGCCAAATATTCTGCAAGCGCCTCGCAGCTTATATTAGTAAGGGGCAACAACAAAACATCCTCCAAAGGCAACCGATAGACTTTCTTCTGAAATTTAATTTCCAGGGAACCTTGATCTTTATGTAGTTCAAGATAGGGAGATTTTTCAGCTACAAGAACTCGCTCATCCAATTTGTCACACGCGGTTTGCACAATGTCTTTGAGCAGATTCATATCCACCGCCAAGGCCAAATCTTTGTCCAATTCAGAAAAACCAAACTTGAGATTTAAATAATAATTATGCCCATGCAATCTCTCGCTTTGAGTCGGCGAAAGAATGGTAAAATGAGCCACCGAAAACTTAAATCGATCTTTAGTAAGTTCAATATAAAACATGAATGAAGCCTAGCTAAGAAGCAACCAATCGATAACATCAATTCTAAAAATACTGACCATCGCCCCAGCTGCCAAAAATGGCCCAAAGGGTATCGGAAATCGTCGACCTTTTCGATAAACCATCATCAAAAATAGCCCCACCAAGGCTCCCGACAGTGAGGCCACCAAAACCGTCACAATCACACCCTTCCATCCAACAACCGCACCAATAAATCCCATCAATTTGACATCCGCGCCGCCCAGCCCATCTTCGCCCGTAATCCAATAATAGGACCGGCTTAACAACCAGAATGATCCATAGCCTATGATTGAGCCAAAGACTGCCGATTGAAAATCCAGAGGATAGCCTTTAGCCTCAAAGGCAGCTGCCAAGATAGCCACAAACCAAACCCCGATGGTTAATGAGTCGGGAATAATTCGCAAATCAAGATCAATAAAAGATGCCGCAATCAAACATGAACAGACAAGAGCATAGACAAGAGCTGTCATCGACCAGCCATGCGTAAAATATAAAGCCAAAAAAATTGTTGGCGTTAAGATTTCAATCACCAGATAACGAATGGAATAAAACCAGCCCGACTTGCGATCTCTGCCAAAATTCAAAAGGTAGCTTAAAACCGGAATATTTTGATACGCGGGAATAGAGGATCGCCACGGAAAGGTTCTTGAACCCGGACTGACAATGGATCGTCCTCTTGGCAGTCTGACAATGACCACATTCAAAAAACTCCCGATACATGTGCCAATAAGAATCGTAGAAATAATTTGAAACCATTCGGGCGTTGTCATTAGAATCTGCACCTCATCAGGATCTCGCATTCAAATACTGAACGCAAGTCTTACAAATAATTGGCCAGGGCTTTTCCGGTGAGCGTCTCGGCTTTGGCGACCTGCTCCGGCTCGCCTTCCGCGACGATTTGTCCTCCTTTGTCGCCAGCCTCAGGACCCAAATCAATTAGCCAATCTACGGACTTTAAAATATCCAGATTATGTTCGATAACAACAACGGTGTTCCCAGAATCGACAAGCTCATTCATCAACGCAATTAGCAATTCTATCTCACTAATATGCAGACCCGTCGTGGGCTCATCAAGAATGTATAAAATTGATTTCTTACGAACATTGGCCACCTCCGTAGCGATTTTTAGTCGCTGAGATTCGCCTCCAGACAAGCCATAACTGGGCTGGCCCAGTTGCAAATAACCCAATCCAACTTTTTCGAGCGTCTGAAAGCGCTGCACCAAAGATTTAGATTGCGAAAAGAAGTCCTTTGCTTCGCTGACACTCATTTGAAAGACATCATAAATGTTTTTCCCTCGATAGCGGATATCCAATATTTCTCTCTTAAAGCGCTTGCCGCCGCAATCTTCACACATCAAATAAAGATCATCCAAAAAATACATCTCTGTTTTGACAACGCCGTCACCCTGGCAAGTTTCACATCGGCCCCCGGTCGTATTAAAAGAAAAATGAGAAGGCGTTAGATTGCGACGCCTAGACTCTGGAATTTGGGAAAATATTTTTCGCATCTCATCGTAGCCCCCGATAATACTTAAAGGAATACTTCTAGAAGATCGACCAATTGGACTTTGATCCAACAAACAAATGCCTTTGATGAGTTCAGCACCAAAAAGTTTCGAAAACTTACCAATACGATCCGTTGCCTGCTCAAAAATTCGAGCAAGAGCGTTATATAAGGTTGCGTGAATTAAACTGCTCTTCCCACTCCCCGAAACCCCCGACACACCCACAAGACGATTAAGGGGAATGTTAAGATTCACTCCCTGTAAATTGTTCTCGGTTGCCCCTTGGATACTCAACCATCTTGCCGTCCCTGTTCGTCGTTCCTTAGGGAGCTCGATACGACGACGTTTTTGCAAATAATCTGAGGTTAGTGTCTGACTCGCCGCAAACTCCTTTTGACTACCCTGAAAAATAATTTGCCCGCCAGTCCGGCCACTACCCGGACCAAGCTCGATCACATCATCAGCTGCTTTTATCGTATCCAGATCATGCTCAACCACAACCACCGTATTCCCCCGACTGACAAGTTCGTTAAGAGAATCCAAAAGGCGATCACGATCCCGAACATGAAGTCCAATACTTGGCTCGTCCAAAACATAAAGAGTACCTGACAACTCCGAGCCCAATTGATTGGCAAGATTGATACGCTGCGATTCCCCTCCTGACAAACTCTTAGTCAGTCGATGTAAAGTCAAATAGCCCAAGCCTATCCGATTGAGAAAATGTAGGCGCGATCGAATCTGGCGCAAAATCTCTCGAGACAATTCGGTATATTGCTTACTTAGTTTTAAATCGCCGAACCAACCTTCGAGTTTTTCGAGTGGCATTTGGACCAAATCATAAATGGTTTTCTCTTCGATAAAAAACCACAGAGCTTCAGACCTAAGACGAGAGCCATTACATATTTCACAGATGACGCTTGACTGGTAGCGCCTTAAAAACACGCGAACATGTAGCTTATATTTCTTTTCTTCAAATTTCTTGAAGACCCCTACGACGCCCTTAAATTTCCCTTCGCCGCGAAGAATCATTTTCTGATGGGTTTGACTTAACTGCGCAAAAGGAACATCCAAGGGAATCCCTTTTTCTTTACAAAACTCCCATAGTCTCTTCTTTCCCTTCATCATTATTTTCTTGGTAAAGGGATCAATCGCACCTTTCTCTAAACTAAGACGAGTGTTTGGAATTAATAAGCTTTCATCATATTCAAGTGTATTTCCAAAACCTTTACAATTCTCACAGGCTCCAAGCGGAGAATTGAAAGAAAATAAAAGTGGATGGCTCTCCGGAACTTCGAGACCGCACTCATTACAAGATCGCTTAGAACTAAACTCCAAAAGCTTTTTCGATTCAAAATCCCAGACAAAAGCGGCTGTTTGACTTTGCTTAAAGGCTACTTCCAAAGCTTCAACAAGGCGGGGCCGCTGGGCGCTTGTCAAAACCAAGCGATCCATCACAATATAACTGCCTGGTTTAAGTTTCTTACCCCGTTCCTCTTCCAAGTCTGACATTGGGCTTTCCGCATCGACATCCAATCTTCGCAAGAATCCACGCTCAATCATTTGATCGGCAAGACTCGCCTGATCCAATCGAAAGCCAATCGCAAGCCGGCGCTTTTCCCCCTCTAGGGGCCACTTCAAGAAAATTTGATCGGCGACGGACTGAGGACTGTCAGCTTCGATTCGGCCATGGCCCTTCGGACAATGTGCCGCCGAAACTTTAGAATACATTAACCTCAGATAGTCATAAATTTCTGTCGTCGTTCCTAAGCTCGAACGAGAATTCTTTACAGGGTTTCGCTGCTGCAAGGCAATGGCCGGACTAATATTTTCGACGCTATCCACATCAGGCTTAGGAATTTTTTCAAAAAACTGCCGCGCATAGGTGCTCAAAGATTCGACATAACGCCGATGTCCCTCAGCATAGAGAGTATCAAAGGCGAGGCTACTTTTTCCTGAGCCACTAGGACCTGTAATACAGACAAACTTCTCAAGAGGTATATCTAAAGAAATATTCTTTAGATTATTCTGTCTTGCTCCATCAATGCGGATAGCCTCAGACATAAACTATGAGGCCCGAGCCCGGGCAGCCCTTCCATGCGACAAAAAAGATTTTAAAAATCTTCCGGTATGCGAAGCGGATAGCTTAACCAATTCTTCGGGTGTTCCAAATCCAACGATCTCCCCACCTCGATCCCCACCCAAAGGACCCATATCAATCACATAATCCGCTGATTTGATAACATCCAAATGATGCTCAATAACGATTAAGCTATTTCCTTGATCCACGAGCCTCTGACAGACCTTGAGCAGCTGTTCCACATCCACATGGTGCAGCCCCGAAGTTGGCTCGTCCATTATATAGAGAGTTTTTCCTGTCTGACGTTTGGCCAACTGCTTCGCCAACTTAATCCTCTGCGCCTCACCCCCTGACAGAGTCGTCGCCGCCTGCCCTAGCTTCAAATAGCCAAGCCCTACATCATAAACGACCTGAATCTTCGATCGCAAATAAGGCACGGCCTCAAAGAACTCCAAAGCCTCTTCAAAACTCATCTCCAAGACTTCATGAATGGTCTTTCCTTTGTACAGACATTCAAGCGTCGCGGGATTATAACGTCGGCCGCGGCAGGTTTCACAGGTCACTTTGACGTTGGGCAAAAAATGCATCTGAATCTTCGATTCCCCTGCACCCTGACAGGCTTCACATCGACCGCCTTTCACATTGAAACTAAAACGACCAAGGCCATATCCTCGTTGCCGTGCCAAGGGAACTTTGGAATACAAATCTCGAATTCCCGAAAACAAATCAATATAGGTGGCGGGATTGCTCCGAGGCGAGCGCCCTATAGGCGATTGACTTACTTCTATGAGTTTATCGATATTCTCGGCCCCTTTTAGCTCTTCACAATTGACAGATTTTTCCTCACGTAAACTCTTGGCCAAGACTTCAAGAATGAGGCTGGATTTTCCGCTGCCTGACACACCGGCAACCGCGACAAAGACCCCAAGCGGGATGTTTACATCAATACCCTTTAAGTTGTGGACTTTGGCCGATTTAATTTTTATCCACCGCTTAGATAAAGGCCGCCGTGCCTCGGGCACGGCAATTTTACGCTTGCCCGAAAGGAACTCCGCCGTAAGCCCTCGCTTCATCTCCCTAGGAGTAGCCTGTTCAATAATTTCTCCCCCGTGAATGCCGGCTCCCGGACCAAGGTCAATAATTTCATCGGCTGCACGCATCGTATCGATATCGTGTTCCACAACCAAAACCGTATTGCCCATATCGCGAAGACTCTTCATCGCGGCAATCAGTCGATCATTATCAAGTTGGTGCAGTCCAATGCTGGGTTCATCCAAGACATATAAAACACCTCGAAGATGAATCCCCATTTGAGTGGCTAAGCGAACTCGCTGCTCTTCCCCACCACTTAAGGTTTTGGTCATCCGATTTAGATTTAAGTAATCCAAACCTACCTGTTCTAAAAATCTCAACCGATTGCCAAGTTCTTCAATAATTTTAGCGGATACGAGCTTCTGGTTCCCTCGAAATTCAAAGCTTTGAATCGCCGAAAGCGCTTCGCGAATCGACATGGCATGAATTTGATCGATACTAAGATTATTGATAAAAACCGAACGGCTTTCTAAACGCAGGCGACTTCCCTTACATAGGGGGCAAGGCAAATTCTCTTCAGCGGCGAGTTCCTCGCCATCATCGACTCGCTCATCAAAGTCCTGGGAGGCCTCCCATTCTTCAAAGCCCAGATACCCCATGCCTTTACACTCGGGGCAAGCCCCCATGGGGGAATTGAATGAAAACAAACGCGGAGTCATTTCGGGAATAGAGAAACTTCCATCGGAAGAAGTCAAATTACGACTAAAAGCTAAGATACGATCGTTTTCAGAATGAACAACGATTTTAAATCTCCCCTCACCAAATTCCAGAGCCTTTTCGATAGCATCCTGCAACCGCAGATTGGCTTCAGGTTTAACAACCAGCCGATCAATATAGATTTCGAAGTCATGCGGCTTGTTTTTGTCTAGTTTTTGCCCGATCTGCAACTCATAATCTAGGCCATCAATTCGCGCGCGAACAAAACCCAAGCGAACAAATTTTTCAATCTCCTTTGCAAAGGCACCCTTTTTCCTTTCGGCAACAATGGCCAAAACACTAATACGGGCGCCAATGCCAAGACGTAAAACAGCGTCCGTCATTTGACCAACGGATTGAGCAGATAATTTTTCTCCTGTATTGGGGTCAATCACTTCGCCCACACGGCTATAAAGCAATCGAAGATAGTCATAGACTTCGGAAATTGTCGCGACAGTCGAACGAGGATTTTGAGAAATCTTTTTTTGTTGAATCGCTAAGGACGGACAAAGCCCTGTTATAGATTCAACATCAGGCCGCTTAAGTTGCTCCACAAATTGTTTGGCATAAGCTGAGAGACTTTCAATATATCGGCGTTGCCCCTCGGCAAAAATGGTATCAAAGGCAAGTGTCGATTTTCCGCTTCCGCTCGGTCCAGTGAGCACAATCAACTTTCGCTTAGGCAAATCTAGATCCAGATCCTTAAGATTATTCTCCCTTGCACCCCGAACCATAATCCAATCAATGATAGCTTTGTTAGCCTGCTTGGTCCTGTTGGCGGATTTCATCGGCCCTACTCTAGTAGAGCCTGGCTATCAGGTGCAAGTCGCCCCTTCGCATAAATTCTCAACGACCTGGTGGAACTCTCCCTCCCCTCAACCCTGCCTTTAGTGTAGTATTTCTACGTCTAGCGCTATGTGGAAGGATTTTTTGAAAACCCACGTTCCAGAATCTGTATTGATTCCACCGGCAAATTTTGTGAAAAGCATTCAGCTTCGTCGGGCAAGAAGGCTCATTAATGCATCTTCCGCGACATTTGAATACCTAGCCTTTGAAGAGATCGAGCGGCTTGATCATCAATTTCGAGATACATCGTTTGCTGCCTCCCAAAAAAATTATTCGGACGAGCAAGAGATGCGTGTTGCATCGGAACGATTGAAAAAAATATATCGTCGAGTTCCTGGTATCGACCAAATGAAAAATGTCCTTGAACTCGGCTGCGGAACAGGAGCCTGCAGTCGTTTACTTTCACAGAATTATAGGATCCACACGACTGGTGTGGATCAGGTTCTTCCCCAACCAGAAACTATGAATAAAACTAAATTTCTTGATTTTATCGTAATGGACGCTCAGGATCTTAAGTTCGATGATCAATCATTTGATTTAATCTTTTCATTTGATGCCTTTGAACATATTGCAAATCCCGAGAAAGCCTTAAAAGAAGCACATCGCGTTCTAAGGCCCGGAGGCTATCTATACCTTTACTTTGGCCCGCTCTTCCCCTCGTCTCTGGGGTTGCATCTCTATAATCGAATCAAGATCCCGTATTGCCAATTCCTTTTCCGACCCGAAGATTTGAATAAATATCTTTCCATAAAAAACAGAGGTTCCCTTGATAAGAGCTTTTGCAATGGCTGGTCGATTCTGGATTTTCGTAATTTATTCGACAAAATGCGTTTGAGTTTTGATACGCATTTTTATCAGGAAACCCCGGATCTATTTAACAAAGGGCCACTTTGGAAGTGGCCCTCATGTTTCCGAAAGGTCGACGATCCCGAATCCTTATTTGTTTCTTTTATCGAAGTCCTGCTTCAAAAGCCTGACAAAAGCCCTGAGCTTATTAAAAGCTCGGTGCGCCAGGTGCGCTAAAGTCAGCTTCGTAATCGGCAAAATCATCGAGATCAAAAATAGGCGTTCCCACCTGATCGCTGTCGTTTGAAAAATCTTCGTCGGGAGTCAGATACGTAAAGCCGCAAGCACCGGTACAGGTACATGCGTTTGTCGGCGGATATTTAATTTGCTCATCCGTTACGGTCCACACATCCGATACCAACTCAAGCGTCTGACGTTGAACATAGGGCTGAACAATGGCATCACGCTCTTCCGGAGTCTTGCTCAAGAAACCGCCGGGTCCAGTCCAATTGCAGACCATTCCATCAATCAAATAATCCGAAAATTCAGCACATTCGGAATCCTCTGTATAAACACTTGGTCCATAACCATAATAGGCATTGGCGGTCGTCGCCGATCCTTCGACATCCACCTTAAAACTAAAACGTCGACTACGCGGATCCTGTTTTCCGGCTTGCCAGATATAAGCATAGTTTCCAGCGAGACTATCGACATCAAACGAAAATCTCGCAGCATTAAAATTATCCGCCCAACCTGTCGCATTTCCGCTCTTTTTATAGTTACAGGCGGTGATTGTATAATCGGCATCGTCTAGTCGATCATCAGCCTCATCAATACTGCAAAATTCTGCGTGCTTAAATTCCTGTTTAAGACTTGTGCCCGACTTTTCGTAAGTCAAATAACCGGCAAAAGTTAAACCCGATCCGCCTTCACCGCTACAATTAAAGCCAGAAGCCGCCGCGTCGGCGATCGACCAAGAAGCTCTTCCATGAAAGCCGGTCGAAGTCGGAACATTTTGAAAAACAATATGAAAGGCTGGGGTCTCCAGTATTGTCCACCACAGTCCCTGTAACATCATATTTAAACCCAGAGTTTGAATCGCTGTCCTCGATTTTGCTGACGCTTAGACCATCAAAGGCCACAATATCACCTTCGGCATTCGTAAACCCAAAATCCGTTAATTCTGCTGCTAAAAATTCAACATTGTCCGCTTCAGCTGTAGAAGCCGGGAAACTAATGCCCGCATTTTGCATAAAACATCGGCCGGCTGTCCCAAGCTGCTGAGCAAAAAAGGCCGCTTTTGTATGTTGATTTACAAGCGCACCAAGTTGCGCCGACGAACAAGCCTCGTCCCCAGATTGGGTCGTATTCCAAAATCCAAGATCGAGACCTGGAAGCTGCTGATTAACAGCTCCACCGATCGGGATGCGATCCACCATTTATATCCACTATTGGCCCGTAGCATTCGACTCGATCGCCATTTTCTGACCGGAGTAAATCCACAGCAAAATTACAATCTTCCTTATCCGTCGCATCCAACAAATTTTGCAAAACTGTTCGTCTTGCTTCAATAGCTGCCGAAATTGTTGTCGCTTGGAAATCTCTTTCGACAATTTGAGAGGACCCAGAAGTCGATACCATCGGAGAGCCAATGGCAATATCCGCGCTTAAACTTGATGAGGTTGCTAAACCCGACGAGCCCCCACACGATACAAATACTAAGCCAGCTCCTATAACGACAAGGCCCGATAGAATGGCCATATGATGTTTTGATAGTTTCATAATTCCCCCAAAATTCGGTTAATGACTTTTACAGTATGAGGGATGCAGCGCAAGAAATTCAAGCGCCAAGGCTGAGAATTTGTGACTCAAGAAGTCAGATCTGAAAATTTATCCGTAGCCGCAATCAGAGCTCTTGATATTCCAACCTCAAAAGCCGAATGACCCGCGTCAGGGACAATTACAAAATCAGCCTCCGGCCAAGCTCGATGCAAAGCCCAAGCCGTATCCATAGGGCAAACGACATCATAACGTCCCTGAACAATGACTGTGGGAATATGCTTTATCTTTTGAATATTGCTAATAAGGAAATCATCTTGCTCAAAAAACCCCCGATTCACAAAGTAGTGACATTCGATTCTCGAAAACGCTAAGGCAAACTCGTCTCGCTCCGCCTCTCTGATACTCTCTTCCCCAACTATTAAACCGCTCGTACTTAATTCCCATTTGGCCCAAGCTTTTGCGGCGCGTAGTCGCATTGCAGAATCTTCTGAAGTTAATCGTTTATGGTAGGCCATTACTAAATCCCCACGTTCCGCCTCTGGTATCACAGCCAAATAATTCTCCCAAGCATCTGGAAACAAATACGACGCTCCATCTTGATAAAACCACTTCAACTCACGCTGGCGTAAACTAAAAATCCCTCGAAGCACCAACTCGGTCACTCGACTGGGATGAGTCTCAGCGTAAGCTAAGGCCAAAGTACTACCCCACGAACCTCCAAAAACTTGCCACTGCTCCACGCCTAAGTGCTTGCGAATTTTTTCAATATCCTCGACCAAATCCCAAGTTGTGTTTTCATCCAAGGACGCATGAGGCGTACTCCGACCACAACCTCGCTGATCAAATAAAATAATTCGATAGCGACGCGGATCAAAAAAACGTCGATGAGATGCGCTACACCCGGCGCCAGGCCCTCCATGCAAAAAGACAACAGGCTTGCCGTTAGGATTTCCGCACTCCTCAAAATAAAGGTCATGCTTCTCCGAAACTTTTAACTTCTCGGAACGATACGGAATAATCTCTGGATATAACCAATTCTCTGATAATCTTTCTATCGCCTGCATCTCCAAAGAACTATTCAATCCCCAATCAAGGGTCAAGATCCTCTCGAGCTTGCGCCAAAACAAACAGACTCTCTGGAAGGGTCGCAGCCGGATGAAGTTTATGAGGGTATTTTGGAAACAAAATAAGCCCAGTCTCAGGAGCAACTATTGAAAGATTATCAGAACGCACGCCAAGCACTTCACCAGCTTTGACTTCTTGAAGGTTGGACATGTTCTCTACAAGCCTGTCTTCCCGCGATTGCAACTTTTCTCGATACATGATCCAAAAGACCTCCAATGAATTTTTTTCTTTGGACAAGCTTTTTATTTCGGATGCAGGCTTTCCTAAATGCAAAGAGGCTTGATTTAAGAGATTTGCTAAAAATTCCTTCGTGGAGATTTCTGCCTCCTTCGAAAATCCCTTCTGAAAAAACTCAATAGACATGGATGGAATGGCACGATTCTGTGCAAATTCATCCGAGCAAATACCAGCTGTTGAAAAACCTTCATCGGGATCATGAGTGACAAATTTTCCCGGTCGCCCCACGATTCGTGCCCACTCATAGGATTCTTTATGAAAGGCCGTAATATGAAAGCCATCCAAAGAGCTCTCAATCGTTTGATGAAGATCCACGTATAGATCCGCGTCAGAAATTAAGTCTTCCAACTCAAGGGCTCGTTTCTCTTCATCAAGCTTCACTTCTTTTAGGCCAAAACTCCTATTGAGATCTCGGTCTATATATCGTTGGTTGATTCGAGCGGCGGGGATGTTACCCAGAACAAAACTAAGCTTTCCTCTAAACTCAAACTTTCCTACATCCAATTCTTCCATAAGAGACACTAGGGCCGGAAGCGTACCGACTTCATCCCCGTGAATGATTGCACTAATTACGAGATGCGGTTTTTTTGATCGACCAAAGCTTGCAGAATAGGGAATAGCTCCCGGATGCCGTTCTTTAATTTTTTCAAAGCGCTGAATTAATTCGGCCACCCCATCAAGCGACATAGGCTTTCAGTATGAGATCAGCTTTGGACTTTGAAAAGGCCTTTGTCTCAGAGTAGGCTGAGCCGAAATGCAAACTCATTCACTCGCCTTTGATTTGTTTCCGGCGGAGGCTGAAGCCCGAGGGGTTATTTCGATCCCACATTCTGGCGATTGGATTCCAGAGGCCTTCTCGAGCCATCTCAGCCCGAGTCAAAAAATCCGTGATCGGGATCTCGACTTTAAAGTAAATGAGATCGCTCCAATTTCTCAGCTACAAAAACTTGGCCTTCATATAGTCGTGGCGAAGGTCCACCGAATATGCATAGATCTCAACCGACCCAAAGATCGCGCCTTGTTTGCTTGGCCCAAAAATTCAACCGGCGAAAATGTAGTCATCTCCAAACTCCCAAGCCTTGAACAGGAAAGGCTCTTAAGCGAGCACTTCGATCCGTATTTTGAGTGCCTACAAAATCTAACGAAGGGCCACCTATCCCTTATCGATCTCCACAGCATGCCCTCTCGAGCCACTTCGTATCATCTATCTAAAAACCCGCATCAGATTCTGGATCGTCCAGACTTTTGCATTTCAGATGCAGACGGTAAGTCCGCTCCTTTAGCTCGGGTCAAGTTGGTTCAAGATTTTCTGAAGTCCCGTGGTTTCGATGCCCAAATCAACGAGCCTTATAAAGGTGGCTATATTACTCAGCATTTTGGCTCATTAGGGATTTCAAGCATTCAAATTGAGATCAATCGAAAGCTCTATATGGATGAAGACAAACAAGAACTTATCCCAGAAAAGTTCAATAAACTTACAGCTTGTATCTTCGATCTATTTAAGGCTTATTTTAGTAGAACCTCATAATGATTTTAGACGCTGAAGTAGCTCAATGGTAGAGCAACGCATTCGTAATGCGTAGGTTGTGGGTTCAAGTCCCGTCTTCAGCAAAATTAAAGGGGGCACTTGGATTGCCCAAGTGCCCCCTTCTCTTGTTAGGAGTTTCCAGGTTTTTAGGTTTCTAGTTAGTTACTAGAAAATTTTGCAACACTTAATGGCGCCCCGGCCAAAACATCAATTGGCTCAACAGCCATTTGGTCCACCGAAGTTAACAATGCTGCCCGAATTTTCTTCGCATCTCCCATTCCTGGAAGACTAGCGATAAGGCCTGCGACACCCGTGACGTAGGCCGCGGCAACCGAAGTTGATTGAACCGCATTCGTCTCGATATGACCCATAAAATATCCATTGGATAATTCCTGTGGTGCCGCAACTGTGGCGATATCCCTACCTGAATGCGACAAAGCAGAAATCTTTCCGTTTGCATCTAAGCCGGCTACGACGAGCACATTATCTAAGGCACTAATCTGTCTAACAAATTGAGTTGGTTGTGAGTTCATCCGATTGCCAGCACCTGTGACGATCAAGACATTTTTTTCAGCGGCATACTTAAAGGCAGATACAACATAGCCAATTCCATCAGCATGAAAGCCGCCTTGAGGCCAGTTGAAGTAAATAACCCGTGCTTTGTTATCAACCGCATAACGGATCGAATCACTCGCATCGACAGGCCCCCAAGTAGCATCGAACGTTTTTCCATCTGAGCCTAAGTAGCGAAGGATCATCAATTCAGCATTCGGCGCCACGCCCTGCATGGCCGGATTGGATCGACCTGTCGCTGCAATGATCCCCGCCGTATAAGTATCATGCCCATGCCAATCATAGGGCAAGCCATCCACACTATAGAAATCATAGCCTATAACGTCATCTGCATAAGCATTCTCATCATCATCAAGTTTGTTTTGACGTTGCGCCTTCCCGACTTCACCGACATTGATCCATAAGGACTCGCGAACATCCGGAATCGTATAATCGACGCCCGTGCCAATCACAGCAATTCGCACTCGCTCTCCATCCGCACGTTTGCCGGTCGTCTTTTTCCAAAGCTCTGAGACTCCCAGTTGATGGAGGGCCGACCCTTCCGGTGCCTCTAGGCGAGTTTGATCGGCATCGATACGCAGACTCATAATAAGAGGCGGCTCGAGCTTTGCCGGACGACATCCCGAAAATCCAAGTACTGATACAGCTGCTAAAAACAATCCTAATTGAGAAAATTTATGACTTGTCATTTTGTCATCCTCACATGTGAAGTCTTAAATCCGTGTGGACCTGCTTTTTCAGACCCATCGTTATAAACTCGAATAAAAAGTTTGTTTCCAGGAACCGGTGCCGAGCACAGATCCTTGGTTTGCTTAGTCTTCATATTCAAGTTTCGATAGTTATTCGAAACCGTATCCATGATGCGGTAGTCAGGAGAGTAAATCTCAATCCAATCCATATCCGCCTGAAGCCAAATATTTGAGAAGCAAATTGAAGTCTCCTTTGCGTCCTCATCTCCATTCACTTCCATAAAAAGATCATAGGAGTACCTGTCTTCACTCTTAGGCGACTCCACGACTAAGGGTCGATCCTCGACAACTCCAAGGGGAGCAATCGTAAAATCGGCCTCTAAAGCCCGCCGCACATTGATGCGAGCTCCCGTTGTGACCAGTCCCTGCAAAGAGGGCAAGGGATCGGCCGTTCCCAAAATCAAGGCTTTGATTTCCTCGGCCTTCATCTCCATATGGTTGGCCCACAGCAAAGCGGCAAGTCCGGTAACATGAGGCGTCGCCATACTGGTTCCACTCCAAGCCGCGTAACCTGATTCAAACAAAGCTTTGGGAACTGTCGACATGATCAATTCACCAGGAGCGGCGACATCAACTTCTCCATGACCGTAGCTAGAAAAGTCCGTGAGCTTATCCATATTATCCGTCGCCGCTACCGCTATCATATTTGGAATAGAGCTCGAATAGTTGGAGGGATAATGCTTAAAGAAGCGATTGCTCGTACCATCATTTCCCGCGGCAACCATGGACAAAATTCCTGCCTCACCAGCCTCCATAAAAGCTAGATAAAGTGGATCATCTTCGTCCGAAGCCTCCTCACGCCCAGCACTTCCCCAAGAGTTTGATGTAACAAATCTCTTTTCGGGATGCCGTTTTTGCATATCGACCATATAATAGAGCGCTTGAATGGCTTCAAAAGTCCCGCCACTTCCCGCTGCGGAAAGAAATTTTAAGCCCATCAATGAAACCTTATTGTTGATTCCTGCGATACCTTTGTAGTTATCGCGCAAAGCTCCAATCACACCCGAGCAGTGCGTTCCGTGACCGTTGTCATCCATGGGATCTCCTTTGCGATCCGCAAAGTTGTAGCCATAGACGTCATCGACAAAGCCATTGTTGTCATCGTCGATATTGTTTCCTGCGATTTCATCTGTATTGATCCAGATATTGCTGCCTTCAACCGGAACTTGTTTTCCATCCTTGGTTTCCGTAACAGCCAAATCTTCATGAAGATAATCAATGCCTGTATCGATCACGCCAACGACAACATCTCGACTTCCAGAAGCTTCCCAATCCATATCGATATCCGCACCGATACGTCCCGGAAGCGAAGCCGGAGCCTCTTGCCCAACATTCGACAAACTCCACTGGTGCTTAAGAAGTAAATCATTGCTTGCAGCATTGGACTGCGCCAAATGATTAAAGGATACTTGTCGAACGCCCTCAAGAGCTTTGACTTGAGGCAAAAGCTCTGAAGCTTGCTTATGGCTTTGGATCTCGAGCAAATAAATCGGCTGGCCATGAACGTTGTCTAAAAGACGGACACGCTCACTACTCATGGCTTGAATGACTGAATCAATCGATGACGTGTCTTCCATTCGAACGATTAGTTGGTTTGTAAAATATGATTTCTCCGAATGAAGAGGAGATTCATCTTTAGCTTTTATGATTTCGTTATCAGATCGAAGCGCCACATCGCCCATTGGAACTTGCGATTGGCAAGCCGCCATCAACACCGAAATCATCGATAGAGTTACGACTCTTAAACTCATTTTCGCAATCCTCCCATTAAATCAGGCAGCCCAACAGTCACATCAGCTCCCACACCGGGATTGAAGTTCTCCATAGAGACCCGCAACTCGCCCATATAATTTTTGATGAATTTTTCAGCAATCATCATTCCATGAGCACCGAATCCAAAAATATCGCCGAGGTTCTCCGAGCGACGACCTTGAACAAATCCTATATCAAAACCTATGAGACCCGTTTGTTTGGCGGAAGGTGATGTGTATTTGTAGAAGGACACACGAGCGCTCATTTGAAGTCCTGGATAAACCTGAAGATGATTGAGCGGACCGACCAAACTGACACGCCCATATTCCATTATTGAAGATTTCGAAGCACTCGATCCCGCTGCCATCTCGTCTCGAAGCGCGCTTGAAAGCACCGCGTTGACTTGATCCAGATAGACTCGTTTTGAAGATTTAGTCGAAATCGGAATTTCAGCATCCACTTTGTCATACTTTGAAAGGTAGCCTGACCCAGCCAACTGGATATCCTTGACCTCGAAAACCAATCCCGAACTCAAAGCTAGGCCTCGCACTTTCACAATCAGCAAAGTCTTTCCATCAGCCGACTTCAAAAGTCTTGCCGATGAAACATTAGGAAGAACTTTGGCTAATTCCGAAAAGTTAGATTCAAAAGACCTCGCATAGTCATCGGCCTTAAAATCTCCCAAAACAAGTGCCGACACGGCCTGACCCTGCCGCAAGCTGACAATCTTATTCCGCTCGAGATCCTGACGTAAACTCTGAGCATTTATATTTTGATTTACAGAAATACTGGCAATCGAAAGACACGCTACCAGCGCAAAACATCTCAACATACTTCCCCTCCACTTGAGATCCTTGCGAGCTTCTGATTGCCGTGGCAAGTTAATTCTTTGTGTCAACGAAAATAACGCAAAATGTCGAAGGACTTGTGGCATCCATGTCCCATCCCGTGACATCTAGACGCGCCAACTTTAGGCTGAGTAATGCAGCAAATCCTTAGGGCTGAAAACGTTGAGAAGCATTTCGGAGAGCTTAAGGCCGTCGCGGGAGTCAGCTTCGATGTTTATGCGGAGGAATGTTTTGGAATACTTGGGCCAAACGGTGCTGGCAAATCCACATTAATCACCTGCCTCTATGGAGCCAGCTCGAGAGATGCAGGAAGACTTTCGATCTTTGAGCTCGACCCACAAATTAACGGACGCCGTCTCCGAGCTCGAATGGGAATCGTTCCGCAAGACAACTGCCTCGACGAATCAATGAACGTCTATGAAAACATGATGCATTTTGCGGCATTCGTTGGGGTTAAACGCGCCGAAAGAATGAATCGAGTAGATACCTTATTGAAGTTCATGTCCATCGATCACAAGAAAGAAGCCACGGTCAAACAATTGTCCGGTGGAATGCAAAGACGATTGGTTTTTGCACGCGCGCTACTATCTGAACCCGAGTTAATCATTCTCGACGAACCGACCACGGGATTGGATCCCGCCGTCAGACATTTAATTTGGCAAAAGATTACCGAATTAAAACTTCGCTCTGGAACTACAATTCTTACGACACATTATATGGATGAAGCCGAACGTCTTTGCGATCGCTTGATGATCATGGACAAAGGAAAAATCGCTGCCCTTGGAAGCCCCTCATCCCTGATAAGGGAGCATTGCCCGGGCTATGTGGCAAGTTTTGATCTCCATACGGAGCTAGCCGATAAAATTAAATCAAAGCTAGCATCATCGGCTGAATTTAAGATCATAGAAGATCAAACCGGTATTCATATCCGCGCTCCTCAAATTGAATCCCTAGTTCAATTGGGCAAAGATCTCCAAGCCGAGGCCCGCCTCATCCGACCTTCGAATCTCGAAGATGTATTTTTGACAATCACGGGAAAGGATTTAAGCGCTGATGCTTGAAAGCTTAAAACTCTCGCTCTTAATT
Organism: Deltaproteobacteria bacterium CG11_big_fil_rev_8_21_14_0_20_45_16; assembly: GCA_002787535.1. Lineage (GTDB taxonomy): Bacteria > Bdellovibrionota > UBA2394 > UBA2394 > UBA2394 > 1-14-0-20-45-16. The sequence continues at coordinate 5,626 of PCXB01000063.1, read as the reverse complement.
ACCAGTAAGCACTGGGCGGTTTACCGTAAAAGTTTTCTTTCCAACATTCTCCCCATAGTAACGGATCCGGTTTTTTATTTATTTTCCATCGGCATGGGCGTTGGGGCCTACGTTACGGATCTTGGTGGTCACCAATATGTTTCGTACATAGCACCTGGCCTTATCGCGTCCGCCGCGCTTTGGACTTCATTTTTTGAAACAAGTTACAATTTTTATATCCGCCTTAGCTATGACGGCTCCTACAAGGCCATGATGACTACACCCATCGGCCCAAGAGAAATTATATTTGGCGAGCTCCTGTGGGTATGCTTCAAGGGCGCCGGCATGTGCCTAGGCGTTTGCTTAGTTATGTTCGCCTTACTCAGACAATTTGATTTTGTTTTTCTATTTTCCATCACGCTGCTTGGGTCATTGTTGGGCGTGGCTTGCGGAGCTCTTGGCTTGTTAGCCACTTCCTTTGTCAAAAATATTAACCAATTCCAAACGATCTATGCTCTATTAATCAGCCCCTTGTTTTTCTTTTCCGGAACATTTTTTCCGATAAGCGACTTGCCGCCCACCGTTCAAAAGATCGCATTTCTAAATCCACTCTATTACGGAATTGAAATAGCTCAGGCCCTATACTGGAAAAAGGATGTTGCTGATATTTTAAGACTATTTCTCCCTCTGCTGATCTTAAGTGGACTGTTTTTAGGTTTTTTTGCTTACCGACGGATTTACAGACTTCTTTACAAATAATTATTTGGCGACATTACGATACATGCCCAACTGTCTTTTACTAGAATTTTTCTCGAGTAGTTTGAAAGTTTTTCAAGATAGACCTTCGACAATACTTCAGCATCCGGCTCAAAGAAGCCCGATAAGATCAAGATAGCAGTTGGCTTCATAGTGTGTATCAATTCCTCAGCTTTTTCCTGAAGGATTGAAAATAAAATATTCGCCACGATTAAATTGAACGTCTTTTCTTCAGGCATCTTGTTTGAAAGCTGAATCTGTTTTTCAGAAATATTATTGATCTTGAAAATTCCCTTTGAACTTTCAAGGGCCATCCCATCGATTTCGATCGCGTCAACGGATTTTGCGCCCATCATGATAGAAGCAACACTTAGAATCCCCGAACCACTACCAAAATCCATAACCTCCCAAGTCGGCTGAAAGCTCAGACTCGCTATAGCACTCAAGCAAAGCTGAGTCGTCGTATGCTCGCCCGTTCCAAATCCTAGGCTTGGATTCATTCGAATAATTTTTTTATTTTGAATATTTTCCTCGTTGTCAATCCACTCAGGAACAATCTTCCAGAACGGCGGGACCTCAGCACCCGCAAAACTATCTCGCCACTTTTTATTCCAATCTTCCCCAGCAATTTCTTGAATCTGAGATTTCTTCTTCCATTTGCCCATCAATCTTAATCTAAAACTGTCGGCAGACTCCGGAGTCGAAAAGTAGAAATCAGACGTAAACTCACCGTCCACAACGAAGTCGCTGCCTTCATCCGCCAAATGTAGCGTTTTATTCTTAGGTTGGCCTTCAAATTGAAGGCTGCCTAAGAAATTCTCAACTCCCTCCAACTCCCCAAGAACTTGCTCGTAGCTGCCAATTTCATCGAACGTGCAACGAACTAAAAAACTCGACTTCATGGGGCTGGATTAGAAGTTTCTCGAACGTAAATCTCGCGCAGATGATCATGGGCACTAAGACTGCCTTGGATAAATCGTGAGGGGTGCAGATTAAATCGTCTCCCCAAGTCCATAATCTCGAGATTATGGATTTTTGTTGGATCTCTAAAGTCCGGAATTTTTACGCGATATATTACAAAATAGGCTCCCACATCTCTAACAACCACCGATCTAGCGACCACCTCATGTCGTGGATTCAAGACCAAAGAGTTTATGATTTCCCGATCTTCCGTGATTAAAGTATCAGTTCCCGAGAGCAAGGCTTGCGCCACTACATGATCATCGTTCGTAACGCCTTCATGCATTTTCTGACCACTAAAATTGGTCCATAAACTTTCCGGATTTCTATTCATCAACTGAACAACTTCTTGGCGTTGTCTAGCAATCTCCTCCGCATACTGCCCGAAAGTTTCTGTTTCAATAGATTCAGCCTCTTCCGAAAATGCACTTCGAAAATGCCGGCCCCTAAAATAGATGGGAAAATCTGAGCCAATTTCAAAAGGAATGGCTGGTAGCATTACATATTCTATCAATCCAAGTTGTTTCAGAAGATTTCTTTCCAAGAAATCAAAACTAAGATCATTTATAGACTCCCCTTCGCGAGCTCGCTTGCCGAAATGACCTAAACGCAGAATAGCATTCGAATCAAAAGCCACGCGACGTCTCGGCAAGCTCGCCTCAAAAACACCCATTCGTGTTGGATCTCGTTCACGCTCTTTTTGACGTTCGTAATTTCGCGCCCCGGACTCACTTTTAAAAATCATATAAATAAAATAATTGTAAGCATTCCTAATAGAAATGCTTCCACCATTAGTCATCGCCGCGAGCGCATTTATATTATTGGGATGCCTTAACAATTCCTTCTGAATTCTTGGAATAAATTCTTTTCTAAAATCGAAGTAAGTATCAAGCTCCTTCCAAATCGCAAAGATTCTATGATTTCCAATCCGATTTTGTATCCTCGGCCAACCACCCATACTATTTTCAAAAAATTCTCGGAAGACCTCCCCATCCAGTGGATCATTTAGCAAGCCAATAATCGTTCGCACAATGGCATGCTCAGTCTCGTCGGTTGCTAGGATGCCTCCTTGAGGAAAATGATTTGGTCTCAATCCGGAAGCACTCAAGGGGACAAAAAAATTGCCAACGCAGCTCAGAGCTGTACCAAAGCAACTGAACGAGTACAGATAGAGCCCAAAGAAAAAACTTAAGAGCCTCAAAAAGGAATTGTTATAAATACAACGCATCTGCCACCTTAAAAACCCAAGGCTGAAAGTTGCAAAAATCGTCCCACGACACAAGTTTGAAATTATTATGTTTTTTACCCTCGTTATGGGGCAAATTGGCCGCTAATGGCTAAGAGAGTTCTCATCATTTCGGGCAGCTCCACCGGGATTGGCCTAGAGGCCGCCAAAGATTTTTGCCACAAAAACTATCGCGTCTGGGCAGGCGTTCGATCTCAGTCAGACTTTGATCAGCTTGCCTTGATTCCAGATATCGAACCACTGATTTTGGATATTACCAAAGCCGAGCACTTGCGCGCTCTCGAAGCGCGCCTTCAAGATCAAAGCTCTCAAATTAGCTCCCTCAACTTAATCAACAACGCTGGAATTGTGTATTCAAGCCCCTGGGAGCTTCAGGATATAGAAGAACTTAAACATCAGTTTGAAGTAAATTTTTTTGGAGCCATCCGGCTCACTCAGATTTGTCTGCCCTTAATCCGCAAAACCCGTGGGCGTATTATTGATATCAGTTCAATTTCCGGAAGATTCGCCTCCCCATTCTTGGGGCCCTACGCTAGCTCCAAATTTGCTCTTGATGCATTTTCGGACAGTCTTAGACGAGAACTTCGCCCGACCGGCGTCAAAGTTGTCTCAATCAATCCCGGTCCGATTCGAACACCTCTCTGGCAAAAGCGTCTGGGCAAAATGATGGATTGGGAAAAAATTGAGTCCTTCTCGCCAGATTTGAAAACGGCCTACTATTCAGGCCTAAGTCGTTTTTATAAGCGTATCGAAGATTCAGCTAAAAAAGCTGAACCTGTCGAAATCGTTTTGCGAGCTCTCCATAAAGCTTTGCTCTCAAAAAATCCCCCGCCCCGCATCTATGTTGGGAGGGGGGTTGCAAGTTTTAGTCGTTTACAACACTGGATTCCTGAAAGGCTTTTAGATTCGTTGGTCGAAAAACTTATATGAAAGAATCCTTATATGAAGGAAACCTTATATGAAGGTTGATCAATGCCTTCCGCTGTATCAACCTAGTGGCTTAAAGGAATAGTCGACGTTCACGTGGCTCATGATCGTAATTTAGCTCGCCGCAGTGCTTTTGTTCTCAGCTATATTGAAGGCGCCTTCTTTGCGATTATGGTGGGAAGCTCTGAGAGCTTTGTTATCGCCTATTTATCTGCTTACAAATTCCCGACTTTTCAGATTGCGCTGGCCTCCACGCTTCCTATTTTCGTTGCCTCCTTTCTTTCGGCTCTGATTCCCAACTTTATTTCTTCAAACCGCATCAAAAGTTCAGTGGAGCTTTCTGTCGGAACCCAGATCTTAGGCCTGATCGGCTTTTGCTCGTTTGTCCTGTTCAAACTTGATTTTGCGTTTTTATTACTCTCCCTTTGCCTCTATTGGATTGGCGGAACATTGGCGGCACCACTTTGGCTGGATTGGATGGCAGGTTGGCTTCCATCCAGCAAGCTTCGCTCGTTTCATTCGAGACGCAATTCATTTGTGATGTTCATTACCGTCGCCACATTTCTTTCGAGCTCATTTTTATTTCACTCATTTGATTTAAAGTTCTCTTTTCTTCTTTTGTTTATAATTGGCCTCTGTAGTCGAATCATTTCATTAGTTCTTTTGCAGTTTCAACAATCACCCCGCGAAGCACAAACCACCGTCTCATCCTTTGATGAACTCCGCAGACTTAACGCTAAGCCTTGGCTCCTTCACGCCCTGTTGATCTTGGTACTTTTTAAACTTACTGTAGGAACTTCTTCTCCATTTTTCATTCCTTACAAATTGGGAGAACTCAATCTACCGCTTTCCGTTTATATCTGGTTGACCGCACTGCCTTTTGTTGGTCGAGCTTTGATCCTGCATCAAATTGGCTACGCGCGAAGTTCTATTAGTGCCATTGCTGGCCTCAAGATCGCGATCTTTTCGATTGCCCTTTTACCAATCATGTATGCTTTTTCAAGGGATCGCCTTCCTCTTGGCCTTACTGAACTTTTGGGAGGCGCTGCATGGGGTCTCTTTGAAATCTCTTTGATTGTTTATATCCAGTCGCAGTTTAAGGGCCGTGCCCGGAGTATAACAGGACTTCACAATTGCATCATGGCTGGTGCTGCCTCTCTGGGCGCCTTGTTTGGCTCCCATCTGTTTGAATTGTTCGATCAAAATTTCTTTTGGCTTTTTATCTCTTCCACCGTATTTCGCTTTTCTTCTTTTTTAGCCGTCGTTTGGATTTTTAGGCGCCATCCTCAACTAAACGCTTCGCCTTCTGACTATCGTACCGTTTTAAGCTCGGTTCTTAGCTTGCGGCCTAGCTTTGCCTCAACAGGTCGAATTTTTCTAGCTCGCAAACGAAGGCCAGATGAAAGCACTAAAACCACTCGACAAGATGTTCTGTCTGACACTTAAACTTCATGTGTAGACTATGAGCAAAAATTACATTCCTAAGGAATGTAGAGAATGAGTCAAAATCACATTCCTTAGGAATGTTTGTGCCCGGGCACAAGATTTAAATACGCACTTAAAAACCCCTATTCAAAAAAAAAGACCGCTCGAAGGCGGTCTTTTTTCAATCTTGTTTTGATTAATCTCGTTTTGAGAATATCTGCTCTCTCAAGCTTATTCTCTTAAGTTTGTTCTCTCAAAGTTAAGTAGATGTGTCGCGTTTCGGCTAACCTAGGATCTATCCTTTCGAGATAAATCGAAGGACTCCTTAGAAAG
>PCXB01000072.1 GCA_002787535.1 Deltaproteobacteria bacterium CG11_big_fil_rev_8_21_14_0_20_45_16 | reverse complement strand
AAAAGAAAGAAAGCTTCTAAAAAGAAGAAGAAATAAGTAGTAGCCGTTCTTATTCTTTCGCGCTGCCTGTTTAGGCAGACAAAAAAACCGCTCTTAGGAGCGGTTTTTTTGTGTTCTTAATCAAATTTGCAGAACCGAATTAAATATCTGCACCTTTAACTGTCTTTCGACCATTTTCTTTGGTTCTTTCGGCCGCCCGTTTTACAATTCGCTCGACTTCGGCGTTCAAAGCATCAACGGCATCGCTACCTGTGTTGCAATCCAATTGCTTGAACATTTCTCGAACTTTACTTTGAACCACTAAACTCTCTGCCATATAAAGGCCTCCTATTTAATTATGTATTATCAATTTAACTTATTTTCCTCTCAAAAGCCCCGTTTAAGGCCCCCAGAGAGTCCCTAGTTAAATTCGCCTAGGCTCCTAGGTCAAACAATTCCTCAACAAAATGATCAGCATTGAAGATTTCAAGATCTTTTTCACTTTCTCCCTTGCCAACAAACCAAATTGGCTTTCTAAACTTTCGATAAAGCTGAAAGATTACGCCACCTTTTGAAAGTCCATCCAATTTGGTCAAAATCATTCCGGTCAGATCCACAGCTTCATTGAAAACTTCTGCTTGGTTGATGGCATTGAGTCCCAAGCTAGCATCTAAAACCAACCAAATATCATGTGGCGCACCCGACAGAGCTTTATCGCCTACACGCTTCATCTTCTTCAATTCCTCCATAAGATTCTTTTTGGTATGCAACCGACCGCTGGTATCGACGATGATAATGTCCTTCCTAACAAACTGCTTAAGCCCATCAAAGATGACCGCGGATGGATCCGCACCCTCAGATTTTTCATCACTTACTTTGTAGCTAAAGAAATCTACCTCATTCTTAGTACACTGCCGTTCTAGCTGCTCGATCGCCGCCTTTCTAAAGGTGTCGGCCCCTATCATACCGACCGAAAGTGACTGTTTTTTAAAAAAATAAGCCAACTTTACAGCCGTCGTCGTCTTACCCACGCCGTTGACTCCAACAAGAAAACAAACCCAGGGTTTATGATTTTTCCAAACTTCCTTAGGCGCCTCTCCAGAACTCAATATGTTCTTCAAGCGGGACTTGAAGAACTGGTCAGGATCTTCGTTGGCCGAATGCAGGTCCTGCAAAAGCTCTGACGCTAATGTCGGGCCCATATCTGACATGATCAAGACCTCTTCCCATTTTTGGCTATCCTTTGATTTGGACTTCAATAGTGGTATCCACGAAGCAATGGCCCGAGAGATCTTGGTAGGTTGTTTAGTTTCGAGTAGCACCGGAGGCTGAGGCTCGAGCGCTTCTTTCGCTAAAGACTCAACATCTTCACTATCTGGACTTGGCGCCAACAAATCTTCTTTACGAAGTCCAAATTTTCGATACGCAAAGATGGCCATTCCCACGGCAAAAGCAATGCCAACAACAAGTCCTAGAGCAATGAAATCGGAGGTGTCCATAGCCGTGCCTTTTTAGCGGATGCTTCACGATTAGCAATGGTCTTTAATAGATTTAAGCCCACGGACTGGGGCAGGCTGTCCTCAATGAAGGGACACCCCAACCTCATTGGTGAGAGCCGCAAAACGGCAAAGACTTGATTTGAGCCGAATTCAATTTGGTCCTAAATTTGCAAAGCCTAAAGGCATGGAGGTTGGAATGCAGTCTCATCGACTAGACACGCATCGTTCAATTGTGACAATCATTTCAATTTTCAGTTTTTCCTTTTTAAACCTTGAAGCAAGCACGTTATGCGGGGATGATCACGTCGCTTCAAGTCTTAAGACCATTACTGAGAGCGTTAACAAGGCGGAGCTTTTAGCTCAACTTGATGACAAAGATTCAGCAGTTTTTTTGAATGCTCGGGACTCTTTGGTTGAACTTGCCAAAATTGATGAAGACCTTCGAGAAGAACTCTTTAACCGAGTTTTGAAAGATTCTCGCGAGCAAGTTTCACGATCGGCTTATATCTTGGCTTCGATGGGGACACAAGGGATCGCCTATTTAAGTCGAGCCTTCGAATATCACCGCGAAACTGGTGATCAAGAATCCGGCACTTCTATTTTACCTACTGACACAGCGGCACCTATTAGGGGACAAATCTATGGCTACGATACTGAAGCTGAGAGAGATGCAGCCCTCTCAGAATAGACTCGGCAGTACGGCCTCGTGGGGCTGGACTATTCGACTGGTGAGAGTTCAACGAAATCAGGACTCTTTTCCAAAAAGCAAAACCACTATACGATTAGAATTCGGAAAGAACCTTTAAGGCTAGGACTCCCCGAAATAAGAGAACCCATTGATGCGCCTGGCGTCCGGTCTTTGGGCGCACACTATTTGGCATTTATGGCGATGAAGCATCCCGAACTGGAATCTTCAGTACTTGAAATCTTGAAACCAGGTCTCGATCCTAACATTGAGTCCTCAAACAAAGTGAGAATTAGCATCATCAGCGGCTTTACGAATTTCAGGACGGAAGAGAGTCTAAGCTTTGTCAGAAAACTAAAAGAAGACTTGGAAAAAAATGACCCCAAATCTAGAGAAAGTTTTTGGGCAGGCAATTCACTCAAAATACTCGAAAGAAACCACGCTCGTTATATGAACACACCTGAAGCCTCGGTCGCGGTGTCCGCACTTTCATCGGAAAAAGAGAAATCGGCAAAAACTTCCGATCTAGGCCTCGAATTTGAACCCCTTAGGTTTGACCTGAATCTTAATCAGAGCGATCCGTTGGAAAATAAAGATCCATTCAATCTCTCAGCCCCGATTAAGCAACGCTAGCTTTAGCGAGCCATAAGATTTTTTTTCAAAGAAGGCGCCTACGCAGTTGCTGTAAAAGCTCGAGCGTCTTGCAAGTTGACACCAACGATTCTTGAACATCCAGGATCTTGCATCGTCACACCAAATAGCGTCTGAGCCACTTCCATCGTTCGCTTGTTATGCGTGATAACAATAAACTGAGACAAACTCGACATCTCTCGAATGATGTCATTATAGCGACGGGTATTCACATCATCCAAAGGCGCATCCACCTCATCTAAAATACAGAAAGAAGATGGCCGGTAAGCAAACAATGAAAACAACAAACTGATGCTCGTCATGGCCTTCTCACCACCACTCAAGAGCGACATAGCTTGAATTTTTTTGCCCGGAGGTTCGGCAAAAATCTCGACACCAGTATTTAACAAATCATTCTCGTCGGTAAGACTCATATAGGCTTTCCCACCGCCAAAAAGCTTGGGAAATAAAATCTGAAAATTATGGTTAATGGCTTGGAAGGTTTCTCGGAATCTAAACTCTGTAATACGATTAATCCGATCGATAATACTCTGAAGAGTATCCAGAGTTTTTAACAGATCATCCTTCTGCGCATTCATAAATTCCAGACGCTTCTTAATTTCTTCGTATTCTTGGAGAGCAACCAGGTTTACGTCGCCAAATTTAGTAACACGATCACGAATTTTGATGGCTTCGGTTTCGACGCGAGCCAATTCTTCTTCGCTTGTTAAGAGATCTAAAATTAAATCCTCAGCGACTGTCTCGAGGAGTTCTTGGACGCCTAACTGATAACGCTCGTGTAAAAGTTGTGCCAACTCTTCAATCTGAAATTTTAATGTTTGTCTCTCAAGCTCGAGCTGCTTCAGTTTATCTCCTCGCTCTTCCTTATATCCTTGAAGCTGCCGTCTCTGAGCCTCATCTTCTTCCAAGCGACGATGGACGACGCCCAACTCTTCTTTTGACTTGGCCAATTGAAGCTCAAGGCTTCCCAATTCGGCCGTCAACTCGTTCCGTATGGTAGTAATCTGATTGGAGCGAGCTTGAAGATTTTCAATTTCATCCACCCAGGCCTGAATATCGCCCTGATACATTCCCTGATTATGAGAATATTCCAACTGAGTCATATCGACATCAACCAACTGCTGGCGAACTCGATCGTAACGTTCCTGCACAGCTCCAGACTCAATACGATACTCAATCCACTCCTGATCAAGGTTTTGCTTTTCCACTTGAACCAACTTCAAAGCTTCTTTGGCTTGCGCCAACGAATTCTCTAGAGCAGAAAGATCTTCATCAACCTGCATTTCTAATAACTGCTGTTCACGTTCCTGAATGACCGCATCAAGCTCAGCCATTTGAGTGCGATAACGCTCGACATTGGCTTCGGCCTTCGCCGAAATTTCTCGGGCTCCAGAAATTTGAGACTGAAGACTATCAATCTGCACTTTAAGCTCAACAATCTTAATTTCCAAGTCCTGCTGCTTCAGTCGCAAGCCGGACTGCTGCTCAAGATTCCCAGCAATTTTGGCTTCGATCTCATGAAGACTCAATTCCACTTCCTGGCGCTGCCGCTCTAAATCTTCAACTTCTTGGTGACGACTAAAGGGACTTTGATTGCGGTCGATTTCTCCACGGCTCTCTCGAATAATGCCCTTCGAAAAAGGTATTCTTAAATTGCCCTGGTGGTCCATTTGAGCATGCGCAACAAACGACCCATCAGGCAGCTCATCAACGAGCTCAATACTCTGCAAAAGCTTTCGCAAACTCTCATTGTCACAGCTATCAACTGTTAAAAGTAAATTTGATTCAAACGAAGAAGACGCTTCCGTAAGAAGAATTTGAGTCCAACGCTGATCAACAGCTTCAAAACTTTGATCGGCCAAAACAAAGCTTTGTCCTATCTCCTCAAGAAGGAGTTCTCCCAATTTTCGATACTCCGACTTAAATCGAATACTATCCATCAGAAGGGGAATATTGTTCTTTTCTCTAAATGCAATCGCTCCCGATTCATAACCCACTTGATGTTCCTCGAGCGACTTCAGACTTTCTAATTGAGATGAAATCTCCGAGATCTTTGCCTGAAACTCATAGCGCTCACTCAAAAGATGGGCATGCTCTTGACCTACTAGCTCGATATCACGATTCGCTCTCGTAAGCGCTTCTTCACGCTCTTTGATGTCTAGCTTCATCCGGGTCTCAAGATCTTTAAAAGCCTGAAGCTCCGACAGACTTTGCTGTAAGGCCTTTTGAGCCCCATCAAAGAGACGCTCTGTTTCGGCGCGTTTCATTTCAAATTCAACACGCTCGGCCTGCACATACTCCAGATGCTGCTTCTGTCTTTCAATCGTTGTGCGGCGCTCACTTAGAGAGGCCAAGCCCGACTCTACAAGCTCTTGTTTCTGGCTCAAATTTTTATCGGAAAGAGCTAGTCGAGCTTTAAGCTCAGTACCACGTCCCTCGCGAGTTTGCTTTTCCGTCTCGAGCTGAGTCAGTCGCTGAGCAAGCTCCTTCTTCATGCTCTCTTGATCCTTATATTTTGACTGAATTCTATCGAGATCTTTCTTTCTCTCTTCAATCTGATTTCGAAGTAGTTGCGATTTCTGCTGGCCTAACTCATATTCGGTTGAAAGCTGCGCTAAATTCTCTTTCTTTTGAAACAAACGCTCATAGTCCGTATTGGTCGCCTTTTCAATATTGAGTGATTGAAGTCTAAGTTCTTCTAAGCTTGCTTCAATTTGCTGAAGTTTAGAGGCGACTTCTTGATGATCGATTTGTTGGCCCGAAAATTCAGATTCATTCGCTACCGCTTTTTGATCAATTTTTCTTAGCTTGGCTGAAAAAACTCTCTCGTCAAGCTGTCGAAGTTCACGCTGAAGCTCTCTAAATTTTTCGGCTTTCTCGACTTGCTTCTCAAAATGGCGCGCGTTCCGCTCCAATTCGCCCAAAATATCATGAACCCTTTCGAGATTGAGTTTAGTCGTCTCAATTTTTCTCTCTGCCGATTGCTTTCGAATTTTATACTTAGCAATCCCCGCCGCTTCTTCGATTAGAAACCGGCGATCTTCCGGCTTAGCCAGCACGACTTGATCTACTTTGCCCTGAGCAACGATGGAGTAAGCTTTGGCGGACGAGCCGGTACCTAAAAACATATCGTTGACATCTTTAAGCCGGGCTTGGACGTTGTTAATTAGATACTCACTCTCGCCCGTTCGATACAGACGACGAGTAATCATGACTTCACTACATTCGGTATAAGGAGCGGGCGCCTGACGAAGTGTATTGTCAAAAACCAAACTGACTTCGGCGAAACCAGCGGATTTGCGAGAAGGCGTGCCCGCGAAGATGACGTCGGTCATATCCTTTCCACGAAGGCCTTTGGCAGACTGCTCGCCCATCGCCCAGCGAATGGCATCAACGATATTGCTTTTGCCGCAACCATTGGGGCCAACAACACCGACGATCTGATGCTCAAAGACCAGCTCAGTTCGGTCCGCGAACGATTTAAATCCTTGCATCTGTAAGCGCTTAAGCTTCACGCCATTTCACCTATATCTCTGGTTGATTTGCATCCCCAATTTGGAGGTCCACCCCTTTACCCCACTGCCTACACACTTCAAAGCCAAATACCGCCACCGATATCCCCAAATTCAAACAGCGTACTTTTACTGTGGGAATCCGACAAGCGACAATACGATCTAAGCCTCTGTTTTCCCAAAAGCTTTCAGCCACCCCCTCTTCCTCATTCCCAAAAATCAGGACCACATCCGATCCAAAACTTTGCTCCCAAAGGCTAGCCGCCCCCCTTTTTGTTGCAAAAAACAACTCGCTACCATCCGATACGGAAAATCGACCCCAGAAATCTTGGGAATCTCTATAGGTGACTGGCGACAGTTCATTCCAGTACCCCACCGAAGCCCTTTGAAGCTGTTTTTGGCCGAGATGAAAGCCCAAAGGCCCAACCAGATGAAGCTCCGCTCCCAAGGCCTGGCAGGTTCTAGCAATGGTCCCCACATTCTGTGCAATCCGAGGCGCAACCAATACGATTCTAAGTTTGGGACTAAGCCTACTCATCGCTAGAGGCCTTACTGGTTTTCGATCTGCCCTACAAGATCAAGCTGATCCCCGGATACATCATAAATATCCAAACGATCTCCATTTAAAAAGCTCACATAAACCAAGGACGAGCCATCTAAATAAAGCAGTTTTTGAGGGCTGTCTCCCGCGTTGAAAACTTCAACATCCAAAATTTGGGGGCTATCCAAATCGACAGCATAAATTCTCGACTGATTATAACCGCGATCCTTGCTCTCAAGTCCAATGACCCACGCTCGTGTCGCAGCCGAAGCGCCAGTCTGATTATTCACCACCAGATCCGAAAGCCTGGGGAATTTAGCGTCCCCAGTAACCGTATCAGCGTCGCTATCATCCTCATCAAAATCGACGTCAATTTTGCGAACATTTAAATACGCTTCCGTAGTCGGCTGACCGCTAATAGGCGTAACGCCCCCAAAGACCGTATGAGTATTTCGACGCTCCGTATTCCGAGCTTGGCCATCAGGCTCGCGATCCAGAGCCCAAACACTTGGCGGAACGGCATAAATTTTATTGTCACTACGAGAAGAAAGATAAAGATTGCCCAGACCATCTAAAGCCGCCCCACGAAATCCCTCTTCCTTAGTACCGGCAACGCCTGTCACGCCATTTTGGGCCGCACTCAAATCCCACAGCAAATTGCTGTTGTTATCAAAAGCCGAAAAACGAAATCCAAAGGCCGCAGTGTCCGAAAAAGAAATGCCTAAGATATCGGCCGTCGCTCCACCCAGATAGAGAATTTTTCCAATACCCCTTCCCTGTCTCTCGCTCCCCGAAATATTTTTGATTTCCTGCAACTGAGTCGTCGACCCCAGCTTCAAACGAGGTCGCATTTCCATAAATGAGCTAACGTTTTCAAGTCTATCTTTTCGATAGTCCGTAACATTAGCCGCGTCGACACCCAAGTCTCCAACTAAAGCCTCAAGATCCGATTCGGTAAGCACTCGAAGGTCATCTCGAGAAATAAACTGCATCGTTGAAACGTTCATGACGGCAACGGCGAGATAGTCCCGCCCATCAAAACTAAAACCCTCAATTGAAATCGGATTGGAATAGAGAGCAATGCGTAAGGGTTGGCCATCGGGACCGACAACCGGACTAAAACTACCCGCAGACAAACCATAGACAAGTAACCGGTTTTCGTTTCGATCCAACAAAAATACCCTGGGCTCAGACACACCCTCCTCTATATAAAAATCCACAACATTACTTGGAATCTTAAAACTCAAATCAGCATCCAAGACAGGACTACGCGGGGCCGAAAGATTGTAAAATTGCAGGCTTCCATCATTTTGTTGTGCTAGGCGGTTCGTGTTCGTAAGAACAAGGTATTCTGTTGAAGCTATTGTTACTTTTTTCATTGTATAGGGCGCATTTAGATTTTCTATGTTGAATGCTCGATTGCCTACAAAAGGATCTTCACAGGCACTTAGCACCAAAACCAAAAGAGCCATAAAGATCTGTCGCCCATAAATCTGTTTCATCGACGTCCTGCCTTTTTTGTTTTTGACTTTTTACTTTTTGAATTGAGCTGGATTAGTTGCGCTCGTGCCGCCGCCAAGCGCGCAATAGGAACCCGAAACGGAGAGCAGCTAATCGTATCGAAGGATTCGGCATTAAAAAACTCAATACTCGATGGATCCCCACCATGCTCACCGCAAACCCCAATTTCGATATCAGGATTTACAGCCTTCGCTCTCGCAACGGCCATCTGAATCAAAGCCCCAACTCCCGCGACATCCAGACTTTCAAAAGGATCTATCTGAATAATTTTGAGTTCTTTGTACAAACCTAAAAACTTTGCCGAATCGTCCCGAGACAAACCGAATGTAGTTTGAGTTAAATCGTTGGTTCCAAATGAAATAAAATCTACGTCCTTGCCAATCTCTCCCGCCGTGACACAGGCACGCGGCAATTCGATCATCGTTCCCCATTTAGTATGCTTCAAAATATCTTTACGATGGGCTGAATCCACGACATCCAGGCAGGATTCAAAACTCTTCTGAAGCCTTTTAAGCAAGTAATTTAACTCTTTCGCATCCGACACCAAGGGAATCATAATTTTAAGTTTCGTCTTGATCCCTTTTTCAAAGTTTTCTTTCATAGCAAGGGCCATCGCCTTAACTTGCATTTCGTAAACATCGGGATGAGTAATTCCAAGCCTGCAACCACGATGTCCTAACATGGGATTAACCTCTTGAAGAGCTTGCATTCGCTCTTTCAACTGGTTCATGGAAATTGAAAGCGAGCTAGCAATTTCAACCAGCTCATCCTCGTCATGCTCACTTGGTAAGAATTCATGCAAAGGTGGGTCCAAAAGACGAATGCAAACACTCAAAGATTTCATCGCCTCAAGAATTCTTGCAAAATCAAAAACCTGATGTCCTGCCAATTTTTCGACCACTCTGCGCCTATCCGCTTCAACATGAGCCAAAATCATCTTACGAAATTCGCGAAGCCTTTCACTTTCAAAAAACATATGCTCCGTACGACACAATCCAATTCCCGTCGCACCAAGTTCCCGAGATAGCCGCGCTTGGTCAGGAGTATCCGCATTCGCCAGAACTTTAAGTCTCGAAAATTTATCTGCCCACCCGAAGAATTTTTGGGCCGCTGGCGTCCAACTCAAGGCTTGGGTCGGCAAGACACCACGGTAAACCGTTCCAGCGCCTCCATTAATGGTAATAGTGTCTCCCTCTTTAAGGCTGAAACCTCCAAGCCGGATACTCCGATCGGCCTCAGAAATCTGCAGTTCATTACAGCCCACAACGCAGGCTTTGCCCATTCCTCGGCCAACCACAGCGGCATGTGAAGTCATTCCGCCTGTGGCTGTCAGAATCCCATTAGAAGCCGCCATTCCCATAATGTCTTCGGGCGAGGTTTCTCGTCGCACTAAAATTACAGCTTCACCAGCTCTCGCATATTGAACGGCCTGCTCCGGGTCCAGAGCAATTCGCCCTGAAGCCGCTCCCGGACTAGCAGGCAACCCCCTTCCCATTGGAACTTCGTCGGTCGGCTTCAAGCTAGGGTGTAAAATTTGATCAATTTGTTCGTAGGAAATTCGCGACATGGCGTCAGCCTCTTTGAGTCTCTTCTCTTTTACAAATTGAACGGCGTTTTCAATCGCGGCCACTGCTGTTCGTTTTGCCGAACGGGTTTGCAAGATAAAAAGTTTTTTATTCTCAATTGTAAACTCGACATCTTGAACATCATTAAAATGTGTCTCAAGTTTGTTTAATACGACGGTGAGTTCTTTGTAGGTCTTGGGCAATTGCTTATTCAAATGTTCAATCGGATGAGGAGTACGAGTTCCCGCGACAACATCTTCTCCCTGAGCATTCATCAAATATTCGCCATAGATCTTTTTTGTCCCGACGGAAGGGTCACGCGTGAAAACAACACCCGTCCCCGAAAGTTCATTACGATTACCAAATACCATAGCTTGAACCGTAACCGATGTTCCCCAATCTTCCGGAATCCCGTTCAACTGACGATAGTGTACAGCACGCTCGGTGTTCCACGAACGGAAGACCGCTTCGATACTCAATACAAGCTGTTGCCAGGGATCTTGAGGAAAGTCTTTGCCACTGGAACGAATGCTATCGAGATTTTCCAAACAGAGGCCCTCCAAGGACTGAGCTGAAAGTTGCGAGTCATCTTTTACGGATTCGGATTTCTTTTGATTATCAAGTGCTGAATCAAAGCGATGTCTATCCAACCCCAAAACCACATCGGCAAACATCGTTATCAAACGTCGATAGCAGTCCCACCAAAACCGCGCTTGCTCAGGATTCTTTTTAGCAAGCGCTCTCGTAATATCCGTTGTTAATCCTAAATTCAAAATCGTATCCATCATGCCCGGCATCGAAATCGGCGCGCCCGATCGCACCGATACCAACAAAGGTTGATCCGCAGAGCCAAATTTCTTTCCTAATGCCCTTTGCATTCCTTCCAAAGCAAGTTTTGAATTTTTCAAAACCACTTCCGGAAGGTTTTGGCGCATCAAATATATCTGACAAAGCGCGGTCGAGAGGTTGAAAGCTGGGGGAACGGGTACTCGAAGCTTAGCCATTACCGCCAAGCCCGCCGCCTTTCCTCCCAGGCGGATTTTGAGTTCGGGCAAATCCTCTTTGAGCTTAGCCGCAGAATCCAAAGCCTTAACGTCATAACCAAGCGTCACGACGGACCGAGCCAAGCGGTTATTGCTCAGTGGAATGATCCGAGAAGGATTTAGTTTTTTACTCTTGGCTTTCATCTTTTCGTGCAGCCTATTCTCTTGCAACTTTTTCATCGTTTATCCCTCCCTTTAAAATTCAACGTTTAAACTCTCAAAAATTCCTTTTCAAAAAAATCTCTTATCTTCGAATCATCAATACGCACTTGAGTCATCGTATCGCGATCTCGAATCGTCACGCCGTCCTCAAAGTCGACCGTCAAAGCAAAGGGCGTACCGATTTCATCGACGCGACGGTAGCGCTTACCAATGCTTCCCACCTCGTCAAATTCAACAGCCCAAGTCTTCCGAAGATCAGCAAAAATCTTTTGCGCCTTTTCCATAAGGGGTTCTTTTTTCATCAAAGGAAAAATGGCGATTTTATAAGGGGCGATATGACGGGCAAAGCGAAGAACTGTTCTTGGTCCAGCCTCTTCGCCGTCTTTGGCCGCAACTGTCTCCTCATCATAGGCATCGGCAAGCAAAGTCAGTGTAGCTCGATCGCAGCCCACCGACGTCTCTATAATGTAGGGCACATAAGTTTCGCGAGTCTCTTGATCAAAGACACTTAGTCTCTTACCCGAAAATTTTTCGTGCTGGCTCAAATCAAAATTGCTTCGATGATGCACGCCTTCAATCTCCTGCCATCCAAATGGAAACTCATACTCAATATCAAATGCCGCTTTTGCATAATGTGCCAACTCATTGGGCCCGTGTTCATGAAAACGAAGCTTCTCTTTCTTAAGACCCAGCTTAAGGTGCCACTGAATGCGCTTTTCCTTCCACTCTTCAAAGGCATCCATATCGGTCCCAGGTTTAACAAAGTACTGCATCTCCATTTGCTCAAACTCGCGCATGCGAAAAATAAAGTTCCCTGGCGTAATCTCGTTTCGAAAGGCTTTCCCGATCTGCGCAATGCCGAACGGAATCTTGTGCCGGCAACTTGTCATCACATTCAAAAAATTGACATAGATACCCTGAGCTGTCTCGGGCCTCAAATAGACGATCGCCGACTCATCTTCCAGCGGTCCCATAAAAGTTTTGAACATCAAATTAAAGTTTCGAGGCTCTGTGAATTCGCCACCGCACTCGCTCGCCTTCAATGAGGGTTTCCTGGCACAGGTCGCGGTCTTAAGTTGATCCGCGCGAAATCGCGCCTTGCAGGTTTTGCAATCAACAAGGGGGTCACTAAAATTACTGACATGCCCGGATGCTTCCCAAATTTTCGGATGCATAAGAATCGAACTGTCCAGTGGCTCAATATTATCGTGTTCGCGAGTCATGCTATTGAGCCAAATGTTTTTGACCGTGTTTTTGAGCACAACACCTAGAGGCCCATAATCGTAACAAGAATTCAATCCTCCGTAGACTTCTGACGACTGGAAGATAAAACCTCGCCGCTTACTTAAAGATACCAATTTGGCCATGAGGTCGGGGATCGGTTTTGCAGCCATAAACTCCTCGATTAATTAGCAATTTCTCTGACTAAACATCATCAAAAAGCCTCTGGAAATCTAATTGTTGGCTTTGTTTGAGACTTTTTATGACGACACATGAATTTTCTTGAATTTACTGAGTGCATTGCGTTAACATCTGATGTCATAGGGGGGATTTTTTGTGAGGGGATCAATGAGGGGGTCTTTTTGCAGAGCTGGCGTCTACCAGCTTGCGGGAATAATAATCATAGGCAGCAGTATAAGCCAATCGGTGAAAGCGAGAGGTATTGTCGGGATGGAATCAAAGGAACCAACTACCGGCCTTGTTCCATTCGAGCAACCTCCCAAATGGAAGATAAGTTTGGACGCGCTTTCTCGGCCGGAACTGGACTATGAAGATATTCCAATTTTTAGTCGCGAGGGCCTACTTCCCGCGCTCTGGCACACGAAGATCACTGGATCTGCCTTTGCCAAGGAAGAATATCTTTCGGATGTAAGTGAATCTGTTGATGTCTTTGTAATTGATTCCGAAGTTCGACAAGCCGCGGACGAAGTCGTTTCGGATATCAAACTCAAACCTCGAATGATCAAAAAACGAAAACCTTCCAAAATTCAGTGCGCCTTAATGGGCGATCGATGCACCGAAAAATTTGATCTAGGCCTTTCGCATATATTTTGGGGAGAAGTCGTCGAGGTAGTAGACCCTCGGGAGAATGAGTTTATTTTGAGTTCCGAGACAAGCAAATGGCATGGGACTCACGTCGCAGGCACAATAGGAGCCGGTCATAGCCCGCTGGGTGTTTCTGACCAAGCTCGCGTGATCAGCCTATCGGTGAACAATATTCCAAGCTACCGGAGTTTAGAAGGGATGAATGAGGTTTTTGCAAGCTTGCTTCGCCACGACCCTCAGAACTCAATTGTCAATGTTAGCATGAAGTTTCCTGTCGATACCGAGATGTTTCAATCCATAGAAGCCCTTACCCATCGATACAATTCTATTCTTGTTCTGGCTGCTGGAAATGAATCAGAGTCATTCAATGAGAATCCGCTCTATCAAACATTCCCAGCCGAAGTAACAGTTGGCTCGTTCTCGCCATCGGGCTTGCGATCGGACTTTAGCGACTATGGGAAGGGACTCAACATCTTAGCTCCAGGTGAAGCTATCCTTTCCCGAGGGCCTGGCTTTTGGAAAGTTAAGGGCGAAAGTCTCGTCGCATGGTCTGGAACAAGTATGGCCACGCCTATCGTCACAGGCAGCCTTGCCGACTTGCGCGCCATCCTGCCCAAAGCAACAAATACGGACTTGATTAGAATTCTTTATCGTACTGCCTGGGATCTGGGTGCCAAAAATTTCGACAGAGATACTGGCCATGGACTTATCAATAGTCTCAAAGCTGCCTACGCTGCCAAGCGTATTGCTCTGGCAACAGATGGATCATCCGACCAGATTCATAAAGCTCTCCTTGATTCAAATAACTTCGAGACGGAGCAAGAACATCGCCGATTGCTAATTGAATTCGAAAAGTCAGAGGAATGGACGCGCGATTGGGAACAATTGTTGTATGCCAATAATCTGCTCAGTGACGATATCGAGCGATTTAATGTCATCGCTGATGCCATACAACCGCAATTTGAATCGTCAGCATCTGGCTTGCGTATGATGGTTGCCAATCGTTCTGAGGCGTCAGACATTGATGACGAAATTCTAACTTTGCTGGCAGCTCGACTAGTCAAAAGCGAAACTTTAAATATTATCGTAGCCAGAATGCAGGGCAGCCCCGCGACAAAACTTAATCAAATGGCCAGCCTTGCTAACGCGAAGCTCATTCTGAAAGTAGCGGAGTTAGTTGAAACGCAAGATTGGGAAACCATCGCCCCCAATTGTGAGAAAGAGAATCGCTGTGAAGTCTTGGAGGAAGCTTGGGAGGAACCGCTTCAGAAGAAGATTCTTGAAATCACTCTCAAACTTAGAATGATGCAGACTGATCCCTTGCAGTTGGAAGGCTTGACTCAGCTATTTGGCGAAGAAAATTCTGTGACTTTAGTTCAAGCCCCAGCTGCGTTGTAAGAAAGGCAAGAGTTGTGGCATCCAGACATTGGAGATCTTCCGTAGAAAGAAACGGGGGATCTTCAATTCGACTTTCATCGGAAAGAACGTGGCAAAAGAAATCCCGAGCCTTAAGCGTTAGCCTCCATCCTGGCCGACAATCGGTATGAAAAACTTTGGCCTCTAAGACCGAAAAATTTGACTCGGCATGAATGGCCTTATGACATGAGCCACAATCCTTCAAATCCGGATTCACACCATGGCGCCGCATCTCTTCAATAAGAAAGCGGTGATAAGCGGTATGAAACTGATTCGACTCACTCGAGTGAAGTACACCGCATAGAGCTTCAAAATAATTAAGGCTCTGCCCAAGCTCATCATGACTTCGCGCCATCCATTCCAACAAACTTGCCCAGCGCGCATAATCTTCAATATGATCGGCAATTTTTGGAAAAGCCTGATCCAGCTCACAGGATGCAATACGTTTCAATTGTCCCCCCTGGGCCGAACGTGTCCATTCGACATTGTAAATGGCGGGCAAAAAAAATTGATGGGGAAAACGTCGACGCGATCTCTTGGCGGAAGCGGCAAATCCAGAATGGAGAGCCCCTGTTTCACACAAAAATTCTACAATGAGATCAGATTCTCCAAAATCTCGTTTTCTGATCACGAGAGCCTTCACTGGACCACCTCTTCCAGCATCACTCTGAAAACATATATTGGTTGAACAACTTTAGGGTCGTGGAACTAAACTCAATTGGTTTTCCGTTGTACTTTAACGAAACAGTATTTTTCTTAAGATTTTTTATTTCGATCTGTCGATAAACATCAAAGTTTTTGACTGCGTTTGGCTCAATCACGATTTCTTGAGCTGCCCCCTCATCGATTCTAACCACCAACCGCAGCGTTTCCTTCACCTCAATCTGAAGAACCGAGGGCGGAACCGGCGTCACAAGACCTTTTTGAGAAGGTTCGACAGCCGCGTTCTCAGGCTCAGCTGTAACGGTCGCCCCTTCATCAATCTCAATCGATTGAGCCGTATCCTCGCCATCGATCGATGTTCGAAAACTCAAGAAATAAACGACCAAACCGAGCGCCACAACCAGAGCGGTTACACCTCCAAAAATCAGCTTGGGTGATCGCAATAGATTCCAATCAACGGAGCTCCCCGCATTTTCTCCCAACACAAAGTCCTGCTTCTTCATACGACGCAAGTCTTTAATCTGAGTGGGAAGCTGGGAGCGCTTAAATCGATCAAAGCGATCCAAACACTCTTCTGGATCGAGACCTACTTCGACGGCGTAGTTTCTTAAGAAACCCCTGGCAAAAGCCTCTTCAGGCATATTATCGACATCATTTTCTTCTAGTGCCAAAAGATACCGCTTCGAAATTCGTGTAACCCGAGCAATTTCTTCAAGATTTTTTCCGGAAGCCTCGCGATGTCGCTTTAAAAATTCCCCTAAACTCTCTGTAACTTCTCTTAAGCCTTCAATCTCGACTTCACTCATCATCCTTCATCTTTCCCAAATCTATTAAGCTCTTTTTGGCCAACATCCCATAATATCCCTTGGGATCAACGTCATAGGCCTTTTTATAAAATTCCGACGCTCGCTCTTTCTTATCTTCTTTTAAATAAGTCGAAGCAAGGTGATAGTTGGGTTCTGAACAGCCCTTACAAAGATTGACAGCCTCCAACAAGAGCGATTTGGCCCTTTTCAATTGGTTTTGTGATATCAAGAGTTTGGCCAAATTTTGGTACGGTAGATAATAATCAGGTCTCAGGGAAATTGCTTTTTCATAACTCCCTCGCGACATCTCAATATTCCCCTGAGCGGCATAAACCAATCCTATATTGTTATAAATACGCTCAGGATAAAGATAGAGCGGGTTCTGCAAGGCACGATCAAAAGTCTCCAAAGCTAGATCATACTTCCGCTGTTGATAGTAAAGTGTTCCCATATTATTAAGCACGTCAGCCGCTTTTGGACTGATCGTCGTTGCCTCAGTGAATTCGGCCAAAGCCTTTTCAAATTCTCCCTGCCGAAAGTAAATCAATCCCAGAAGATTCATAATCTCTATATTCTTAGGACTTTCAGCTTTGGCTTCAAGACTTGCGCCCAAGGCTCGAACCAAATCCCCTCTTTGATAAAACTCATAGGCAAATTGATATTGAAGGCCCGCCTTTTCCGTCATGGCACTTGAAGCCGGCTCTTCTTTCTTAGAAGAACAGGCTGCTATCAGGCCCCCTAAAATAAGCATTAGGAATAGTTGATATTGGCTATTAAATCGTCTCATCGCGAGCCCTCCTTTTTAAGTTTAAGCTCCTTTAAAGCATCGCTAGCATTGTTACATACTGCTCGAGAAAAAAGGAGTATTTCTCGGCGGTCGTTTCACGGGTCTGATTAGGCTGCTGTGAGCCAGTAACCGAAGTCCTCTCCTCATCGCTTAAAGCACTCATGAAGCTACTTTGATCTTGATAGAAGAAGGGAACCCTCCTCAAAATCCCGCTTCGCTCCTCCACCGAAACTCTTCCAAGACGCAAATCGTCCATCATAAAACCCATCTCCCCTGCAAAGGCCTCGGCCTGCGCCAAATACTCCGCACTCTGTTCCGTCGGAAAAGGGTCAGAAACATAGATCATTCGGTTTCCACTAGGGTCAAAATTCAAACCAATATACAGTAGATTTCGATCCGCACTAATAGAAGCCAAAACAAACCACGCCATCGTCGCTTCCGGTCCCCTTCCGGCAGCCGGCGAAATCTGAACTTGATTTAAGGCCTGGTAGACTTGAATCACATCATTCGAATCAATCTTTATCTGTTCGCCCTTAAACAACTCAAACATAAGGAATCTCTTTACTGATAATTTTACTCAATTCCGATTTTAGGGAATCTAAACGAGATTGATCCGGTGCTTCGATTCGTATCACAACCACTTCTTGGGTATTGCTCGCTCGCACCAAAAGCCATGCCCCGTCCTCAAAGCTTACACGAACCCCATCGATGGAATTTATACGCACCTCGGGCTCCTGCCTAAAATACTCAATAACTTTATTAACTAACCAAGCCTTTTCTTCTCGTGTGCATTCCATTCGAATTTCGGGAGTACTTACGCCCGATGGGAACTGTTCGATCCAGCGATCCAGATCAATATTGAATTCATCTATAACTTCCAAAATTCGGAGACTCGCGTAAAGCGCATCGTCAAAGCCAAAGTAGCGATCAGCAAAAAATAAATGCCCACTCATCTCCCCAGCAATCGCTGCCCCCACTTCTTTCATTCGCTTCTTAATCAGGCTATGCCCCGTCTTATACATTTCAGATTTGCCGCCACGACTTTGAATCATTTGAAATAGTTTTTCCGAACATTTGACTTCGCCAATAATCACAGCTCCCGGCTGATCACGCAAAACCTTCTCAGCTAAAAGCATTAAGATCTCATCGCCCCAAAAAATACGTCCGGACGAACTCACTAAGCCCACTCGATCGCCATCACCATCGTAGGCCAAGCCCAACTCAGCTCCACGCTCTTTCACCGTGTTACGAAGATCTTTCAAATTTTCTGCCACGGTCGGGTCCGCCGGATGGTGGGGAAAGCTGCAATCGATTCCCTCATACAGAATCTCGATCTCGCTACAGTAAGGCGTCAAGACTTCCCGCACCAACGCGCCCGCCATGCCGTTTCCCGTATCAACAACGAGTTTAAATTTTCTTTTGAATGTGAATTGATCGTGCAAAAATTTGAGATACTCACGTTTGAGTTCCCCATTCCAATTTTCGACGAATTTCACATCGACAGGAGAATCGGCGAGCATCAATTCTGCCGCCTCGTCTCCGATCCCCTGAATCGCTTCACCAAATAACGTGTTTTGGCCGATCATCATTTTAAGTCCGTTGTCCTCGCCAGGGTTATGTGAGGCCGTGATCTGAAAACAAGCATCGAGATCCAGACGATGATTGGCAAAGTAAACAACCGGAGTTGGTAACGACCCAAGATTAATCAAATCCACTGGATAACGCGAAAGACCTTTTGCAAGCGTCGCCAAAATTCGATCAGACGAAAGCCGAGCGTCTCGACCAATTCCAACGCGGGGACGGCGCAAAATCAAGCGACTCTGAGCATCGGCTATGACTTTCCGAGCCAAAACGACGCCAATCCGTTCGATGACATCGCATTTAAGGTCCGTCTCAGCATGCCCCCGAATATCGTAAGTTCTAAAAACATGCGCGGGTATTTGAAGCTGCCCAACGATAAAACTCTCCTGATTTCCTTTTGTCCCCTTCAACTTGCTATCCTCGACTATAGTGGCATTAAATCCTAAGCCCTCCAAAAACTGAAGCATTTCCTTTTGGGCTTCCATGCGGTCTTCGTCGGCGACAATACCCTTTTTCTTCGGGATCTCCCGTCCGGATTCAAACTGAGGTTTAAATAAAATAATAAAAGTCGCCTGGGGAAATTGGTTGAGTAACTTTCGAATAAAAAGACGAATCGAAATAAAGGCCACATCAATCAAAACATAGTCGGGAGGTGGCTGAAGCTGACTCAGATCAATTTCCCGAATATCCGTTTCTTCAAATATCTTAACGCGAGAGTCGTTTCTAATTTTTTCGTGAAGCTGGTGAGTCCCAACATCGACGTCGTAAACACCTGCCGCTCCTCGCTGCAAGACACAGTCAGTAAACCCACCGGTAGAGGAGCCCACATCCAAAACCCAGCGATCGCGAAATTCGATGGGATGGTTTTCGAGTAAACCCTCCAATTTGTCTCCCGCTCGCGAGACAAAGCGTGCCTTGGCTTCTATTTCGACTTCCAAATTTTTGGGCACTTTCTGGCCGGGTTTGTCCATGACGATACCACTAGGTTTTTGCCGAACCCGGCCCGCCAAAATTTCCTGCCGCGCCTTCTCACGCGAATCAAAAAAAGCATTCTCAACCAACCACTGATCCAGCCGCATCCCCGAACCATAGGGGTCAGGGCGGTTAAGTGCCAGGTTATTAACCTGGCACTTAACCGCCCTGACCCCAAATAAAGCTGGTCGAGGGAGGCGGTCTTGGTTAGCCTCTCGTCGCCGCAATGATTGATATCCTTATAGTCTACTTCGCCATTTCTGCCCCAGCCACTCCCGAGTGGTGGACGAATTTGAAGCCTCAAGCCCGCTTTCGGCTTCGAGATGAAGAGCGCTTCGAAGATAACAATAAAGCCTCTGGATTGGAACTTGCGGCGCAAGCCAGTATCTACCCTCGGGTTGCACCTTCCACCGAATTTGGACTTGAGCTCAGCACAGCAGGGACCGGACTTGATAGCCAACCTGAATCCGTTAGTCTATCCGGAGGTGCCTCGAACAAAACGATTGCCCTGAGTCAGGCCTATGCGGCTTTTGACATCTATAAAGAAGATACAGATTCGTTTTTAATAAGCGCTGGGAAATTTCATATGCCCTTTCGATGTTCCCCCATGACTTGGGATTTGGATCGACGCCCTGAAGGTTTTTATCAAGCCTACGAATTCAAATCCTTAGACTTGAATTGGCGATTACGACTA
The DNA here is from genome assembly GCA_002787535.1 of Deltaproteobacteria bacterium CG11_big_fil_rev_8_21_14_0_20_45_16. Lineage (GTDB taxonomy): Bacteria > Bdellovibrionota > UBA2394 > UBA2394 > UBA2394 > 1-14-0-20-45-16. Next base: position 46,312 of record PCXB01000072.1, on the reverse strand, counting down.
CATGCTGCACAAATTTCCGCGGACCGGGTCGCCCCATCTGCCGTCGATGGTACGGATCTAAGAAGATCCTGGTTGTTCCTGGAAGGCTTCGATCTTAGCTACCGCGTCCTTACTTGGATTCGAGTAAGCCTTGGCAGCCAATATTTTCATTATTACGATCTGTCCGAGCGACTCCAGGAAATTTCCTCACACCGGGGTAACAATCTCAGAAATCCTTCGGTGTTGAACGATCTTGATAGCAAATTTGGAACTTGGGAAAGTTATTTTGAAATTTCGAGCCAGCAGTTTGGAATATTAACAGCCTTTCGAACCAGCGCAATTCTAAATCTCCTTAATAAGGATCTTGAGCGCGGACTGTTTGCAGAAGTTGAAGTAGGTGACAGTTGGAAGAGTGGTTTTTTTCAAAGTAAGATCTCGTTTGTCTATGTTGAACCCAACGCCAGTCTTGGCTTTTTTAGCGACAATGAATGGGGCTATAACAATCGAAAGGCGGTCAGATTTTCGCTCAGTTATTTTCCTATGGACCAACTTAAACTTGGAGCCTCTTTCTTAATAGCCAACACGATTCAGAATTCAGCTTTCCAGAGAGACCAAAAACAGGCCTTAGCGGAGATGGAGTATCGCTTTTAAATGAAGAGCTGGATTGCCATTATTCTTCTCAGCCTTTCAACAAGTTGCCGGGACGGCCACTTTGAAAAATCCCGCGCTTTTCAATCTAGTGATCGCCTCAAAGTCGATTTGCTGGAGGCTTCAGCGGCTGAATGTGAAAGCAGTGATATCCAAAAGTTTTGTTACGAAATCAGTCTCACTTTAAGATTTGGTGATCGAGTCGAAGGTCAAAGGATTCAATCACAAAGTCTAGCGTATCGTTTTTTGGACCTTGAACACAACGTTCTAAATGCCAAGAAAGTGACAACAGATTCTGATGGACAAGCTATCGCCGCTTTTTCGATCGAAATTTATCCCGAACAGAGCGTCGACACGGCACGCTTCTTTCTCGAAGTTCAGACGAAAGACTTTGGAAAACAGATGTTTTCATTCAATCTTATTATGGATGATCAGTATTCTCCCGTTCAAAAATTTGAGCGAATCGAAACTCTCGGCTCTCAGAATTCCGAAAAAACTATAAGCCATCAAGCCGTCTACGAACTAATTAATAAAGCTATCATCGCGCGACAAGACAGCGATCTCGTAAATGAAGAGATTGAAGTCGAGATGACCCATCAACTGAAGGACAATATTAGTGGTCAAGCATTGGGCAACCGAAACTTAAAAATTTTAATTCATTACTATCTTGAAGATCGAGTAGAGGAGTTGGAGCTCACATCAGATGATTCCGGAACCTTTAAAACCACGCATATCTTCAAACGATCTAAGCTGGAAAATGATTTTTATGAACGCATAGATTTGCAAATTGACCTCAATCAGGAACTGTTTCCCAACCGGGTTAGATGGGTATTTGTCATGGAATTGAATTCAGGAGAAAACAGTGAAATTGTTCGAAATAATTTTTCTTACGAATCCTTAACGGATCATGGGTCCTGGAGAGATCAAGCGATTCAACTTGCTTCCCAAGAAAGTCCAGAGTTCGTTATCGATCGACTCAGTTCCTTTTTTACAAGCTTTGACTCCCAAACATCCGATGCAAAGGCAAGCTTGCAATTTGAATTGCAGATCGGCCTAATGAAAAAAACTTTTTCTGGAACTCGGCGTATTGCACTGGAAGGCTTCAAATGCGATATTGATTTATACTTGGTGGAAATGGCGGATGACCTTAAAACGGCGACCCATCTCATTTTGGAAAAACGCTTTTCTCAAATTGAAATTCGAAATCAGGGACTGATTACTTTTCAAATCCCTGGGGATGAGATTTTGGCCACGACGGATGGCATCATTCCGGATTGGGTAATAATCAAAATTAGTCTAGCCGATTCGGCTTGGGTTCCTCCCGGCTTGTATTTGTATTCACGAACGCGTAGTGACATTATTAGCTTAGATCGAATGCCTGAACTTAATGACTAAGAAAGGAGCTTTGGGTGAAAAACCTCGTTGTCCTCTCCAAACTTCTAGCAACACATTGCCTAAATAAGATGCGTGACCGTAACGCTTCATCTAGATGTTTTCGTGAGGAACTAACCAAGCTTAGCTATTTTCTGGCCTATGAATGTGCCGAAGAGCTTGAAACCGAAACTCGCTCCGTCAAGACTCCAATGGAAACCCTTGCCAATGCCAGTTTTATCAAATCTTCCATTGTACTTGGGTCCATCATGAGAGCCGGGAACGGAATGCTTGACCCCTTCTTGCAAATTTTTCCCGAGGCCGGTGTCGCACACGTTGGAATTTTCAGAAATGAAAATCATCAACCTGTGGAGTACTATTGGCGTGCTCCTAACAACCTAAACAATAAAACAGTTTTGCTTTTAGATCCGATGCTGGCAACCGGAGGTTCAGCAACCAAAGCCATTGAAGTTTTCAAAGAAAAAGGTGCCGGCAAAATTGTTTTTGTTTCTATAATTGCCGCGCCGGAAGGGGTTGCGAAGGTTCATGAAAAGTTTCCAGAAATTAAAATATTTACGGCTTCATTAGATCGAGAATTGAACTCTAAAGCTTACATTGTGCCCGGCCTTGGTGATGCAGGAGATCGAATTTATGGAACCGAACATTAGGACTTATCGGCCAAGTGCAAGCTCTCTAAATTTAGCATCTTCAAGACCCATTTCGAGACAAACACCATCCCGAAACAGAAGCCAAAGCTCAAGAGCTTCGACCATTCTCTGAGAAATTATTGGCTCAAGATCTTTAGGTATAGCTTTTAGCAAAGTGTCCCAAGCTGATTTACGATGATCGCCCTCAACGGAATAATGGACTCGAATCAAATCGGCATCCTTGATTTTCAAACCATAATTCTTGATAAGCCCATGCTCCTTGAGTTTTTTCTCAAGCTTAATTTTTTCTTGGTACTTATTTTTCATTCGCTCTCGATCCTGAACACTACCTTCAACAAATAAGGTTAATAGGACGGCACCAATCCGCCAATCCTCCACAAGAGTCACGCGATCCAAAAAGCACCGATAGCCGAGGCTTGTGGGAAGTAATCGAATGTTTTGAAAATTTTCAATCTTATATCCAAGGCCAGTCATCATCTTAAGAAACAAAGCGGGGTGCGATTGCCCTTTCGAAAATTTAAAGGAAAGTCCGCCTGTTTGTTCTTCGTAAAGATTCTCCGCAATTTCTTTTTTTAGTTGATCATGCCCGACATTCATTCGACCTAATATTCTTGCTAAAAAAATTGGGAAATCTCGAACATAGGTTTCGTATTCTTGTTGAAAATGTAACAGCATCTGATCCCGATGCAACCCAGGTTGAGACAAAAATTCCCAACCCCAATGAAGCTTTTGATCCATGACTTGAAGGAGATTCTCTTTGAATGAAGCCATTCAATGATTATTTGGCGGGGAAAACAAAAAGTCGAGTTCTCTCTGAGAATTACAATCCAGAATCTGAAAACCCAAGCTCAGATATGAGTTGATCAAGTTCAGTTCGAAGTTGCACGATGAAACGATCCAGTTCCACTCTTTTCTTACGGCCAAGCCACCTAAACATCCTGGATGGCTCCATCTCGCGCCTTCGCCTCTCGGCTTCGACTTTTAAGAATCCAAGACCTTGGAACCAAGTTTGCCTTTCATCTACATGGCCTTGCATCTGAGGGATGGTGCGACGAACCTCTTCAGGATGATCGTCTCCAACATTTAAAAGCAACAACAAAGGACCCCTTACAATATCGCCCGGAATCGGAAGACTACCTTCAAATATTCCCTCAATCACGATCACTCCTGCATCGACTCCAAAGTCCGCGTAAGCCATCGCCGCCATTCGAGTCCATAGACGATAGGCCGGATTCATCAAATAGATCATATGGAAGAGATCGTGAGCGTCATCCAAGGGAATAGCGTTGTCAGCCAAGGTACTGGCAAAACTCAAATCGTCCATGAAAAACCCGTCTTGATAAAACTCAGAACCGACGATGACCTTCATTCCTGTCGCACGCCGAAACCTTTGAACAATAGAAGATATGGAAACACCCGAATTCCAGGAATAGTCTGAATGCAACAAGCCAAGCTGCATTAAATTTTCACGAAACTCAGAATCAAACTGAAATAGTCTCTCATAGGGAGCCGGAATCTTTTCAAGTTGACCCACATAACGACCTGAAGGAATGCTCGGCGCCCAAACAATTTGATAGGGTCCTTCCGAGGCCCAGTTCACACGAGAGAGTCGCGAAAAAAGTTTTGCATAAAGATCCGCGGGCGAGCGTGCTGGATCCACGATCGGAAGGTCCCGCACAAAAGCTTTCGCGTCAAATGCCGAACCACTCAAGTTCCGAAACTCGGGACAGCCTGCATGAGTAGTCATCGAGCCATGGACGAAACAGGCTACGACACACGAAAAACTAAAAATATATTGGCGCCAGTATGCCACGAAACCCTCTAAAACCCTAAAAATGCCAGTTGTGTGCACAATGCAAACTGCTAGGCCTGAGGCAGGCACCATAGTCTATTTAATATTAGATTCAAGAGTTTATATCCATTGCGGGAAGATATCTGACTCTAAGGCTGCGCGGATCAGAGCGGAACTTAAGGCCCCGGTATGGCCAGGGAAGCCCTCTTTCGGGACTCTGCGGGTTAGCTTGGCGCGTTGTTGCCTGGGCATTCTTCCCGGGAAGAGTTAATGTGATTTTTCATTTGACTGATTTTTAGGAGGGCTTTTTATTCTGTGCCGATAGTGATTTAAGAAGCCCATCTATAATCCACATAGCTAGCCTGCGCGATTGTTGCTTTCGGAAATTAAAAAAAACTAAAACCTCTTTGAACTGCTGTACTACGGCTCGTCTTGTTCGTCTAAAAACCCATGTTAGTGTTTCCATCAACCGATGAACGACAAGCGAACAAAGGAGAGTAACATGACAACAAAAATATTCCCTCTTCACGAAAAAGCTTTGGCTCTTTCCAAAAACTTTCGACGCTTAGAAAACGAATTGATCGCGGTGCTTCAAGAAATTGAAGCGCAAAAGCTTTATTTGGAAATTGGCTTTAGTTCGTTGTTCAAATACGCGACGACAGCCCTAGGATTGTCAGAAGCCAATGCCTATACATTTATTGTGGTCGCTCGTAAGGCCAAGAGAATTCCTCTTTTACAAAAAAGCTTAGATGAAGCCTCGGTCAGTGTGTCTAAAGTTAAGCATATCTTAGCGGTCTTAGAACCTGAGAATTCCGTAGAGTGGATTCAAAAGGCCAAAGACCTCTCGAAAGCCAAGATTGAAAAGCAGGTGGCGAGTCTTTCTCCCAACGCAAAAAAAAGAGAAAAGGTTCAATATGTCCGAGAAGAAGCTTTGAGAATGCATCTGGAAGTTAACGAAGTGGTGTATCAAAAGCTAAAAAGAGCGCAGGAAATCAGTGCTTCAAAGAATTTAGAAGAAACCTTGGAGGCTTTGGTGGAAGTCTATTTAAAAACAAAGGATCCAATCGAGAAAGCCAGGCGAATCCGAAAAAAACCAGCCGCCGCCCCAGGCTCCCACAGGCCGGGCGGCTCGAATGAAGATAGAGTCGGTCGACAGCCCCCTGCCCGTGTTCTAACGAATGTCCAAGTCATAAAGTCAAAAAAGACTCTTCCTAGGAACAAAAATTTTGGAAGAAAGGCGATCCCCGCCAAAACCAAGCACGAAGTCTTTCTACGAGATGAAGGAAGATGTCAGTATCGAGGAACAAACGGCAAAGTTTGTGGCGAGAGGAAGTTTGTGCAGATTCATCACCTTGAGCCAATATGGCAAGGTGGGGACCATGCAATAGATAATTTATTGAGCCTCTGCCATCCCCATCATGACTACTTTCATCGGGAGGATAAAAAATACCGACCTAGCAAGTTACGACATATCGAAGTCTTGAGCTCCCCGGGCTAAGGGGTCGATGGAGCTTAATACTCTAGTTCAACTCAATCCCAAATCATTCACAAAGAACTTAGCGCCTCCCAATTTCGTCTTGAGCATTGGCCTGCTCGGTAAGAAGCCATTCGTTGATATTGTCGGCTTCTATAAATTCGATTTTTCCGTCTGTCCCGTCCATTCCAGGACGGCCAGGCTCGCCGTCTTTTCCGTCTTGACCATCAGAACCATTTTCTACTCGCTTACTTGACCAAAACTTTTTACCACCTTGGCCGCCCAGGCCGGCTCGACCGCCGCGACCGCCCGCACCTTCTTCACCACCTCGACCAGCCGACACATCAGCATCAATTCGCCGAGTCCAGTCGGCATCATAATTTTCAGGATTCTCGGGGATATAAATAATTCTCACTGAGCCACCATTCCCACCATGGCCTCCATGGGACCCATCGCCAGCCTCACCACCATCTTCCCCATCTTCGCCGGGCTTCGCCTTTTTGAAGAAGCTAGCATTACTTCCACCTTGGCCATTGCGACCTCGTCGACCATTGGCTGCTCGCGCACCATGTCCACCATGTCCACCACGCGCCGATATAAAAATCTTTTTCGGCAAGCGTCGTAACAAAATGGTAATATGACCACCGCTCGAAGCTGAGGTTCCTGATTCGGCAACACTTCCCGCAAGAATTGCTGGAGCCGCATCTTTTCCATCTTTTCCGTCGGCCTGAATAAAAACAATTTCGTCTTCCTCTGGGCCATCCAAAACCAATACGGGTGATGCCTCGACCAACCTGTCCTGAACGGGTTGCAGGTCTCCCCAAATATCTTCCGCCCTAAGCTTACTGCAGGCCATAGCAAAAACCGCTACGACAAAAATAACTAAGAGTGAACGCATTGAGCCCACTCCTCTGATTGATGATCCGATGGATCCCCACCCACCAATTCGAACTTCAATAAACAATCATAAAGCTTCCGATCAACTTGATAGATCGAGACATCGCCTGGGGTGCCGGGAACCCCTGGTCGGCCAGGCCGACCATTTTTTCCGTTTGCACCCATAAAGCCCTGCGGTCCTCGCGACGAACCCCGTCCACCTATACCGCCATTGCCACCAAGCCCTCCCATACCAGCGCGTCCACCAACTCCGGCCTGACCCGCCGAAACGTCCACGACGATATCGGAAAATTCCTCTTTGCTTTGATAGTAAACTCGCACCTGACCACCGTCGCCACCTCTGCCGCCGTCTTCACCATTCTCTCCGTCTTCTCCAGTAGCTCCGCTCTGCCCGCGCTGACCATTTCCGAAAAAGAAATTAAACAAACGAAACCCAAAAAAGGGAATGCTGATATGCGGGGCATCTTGCCCCTTGATACCATCCGTTCCTTGCTGTCCCGAACGTCCATCCCTTCCATCACTACCATCACCTCCGCGAGCTTCAATCACGACATTCCCCGCAAGATGCCGAACAAAAAATGTAACTTGAGCACCATTCCCACCATCGACACCTGATTCAGCATCAGATCCAGATGACTGATTAGCAATCGAGATGCGCGCACCATCTTTAGCGATAAGATTAAGAATATGGATGGATTTAAATTCTGGAAGACTTAGCTCAGAACCTTCATGAAGCTCGATCGTATCAAACACGAGTTCATCCTCTTCACTCTGAAGCTCTAAACGAGAATGAGCTGGGACCTCAACTTTCTGAGGTCCCAGCTGGGTTTGCACCATAAAAATAAAAAGTATCTCTAATGTTCCCATCGTCAATTCATTCTCATTGGTTCAAGCATGATTTTAATAATTCATAAGCCAATCCTTGCTCCATTCCTAAGTCGAGAGTTTGGCGATAACGAACATAACATCGCAACCATTGCTCATCGCCGGTTTCATAAACTTTTACACTTCCGGATTTTCCAGCTTTGCCAGCCAATCCAGCTCTAGCTTGTTCACCGGTAGCGCCCGCGTTTCCAGGCTTTCCATCTCTGGCCCAAATATCTCCAGCCTTTCCACCAACGCCACCCGTCCCGCCAACGCCGGGAACTCCTGCGCGGCCACCGACCCCTCCGCGGCCTCCCTTGGTATTGACATAGGTTTTTCCATTCGCTTCACGAAAGGCATAAATCAATTCGATTTTACCTGCGTTCCCGCCATTACCGCCGTCACCACCAAGGCCTGCGTTTCCTCCGGCGCCACCGTCAAAGCCATCAAAGCCATCACCGATCGTTAAGCCGTTGAATAAACTCAAAATCGCCAAGACCTGGCCAACATAGGGAATGCCAATCGCCGAACCAATCCCCAAAAGCGTATCAATTGGTAACCCATCCATTCCTTTAAAGTGGTAAAGTACCCGGGCATCCATTCCTGATAGGCCAACGCCCCCTTTACCGCCATCACCGCCGTTACCACCGCGGCCACCATTACCGCCTCGAGTAATCAGAACAAGATCGCCCTGTAATCGTGGGGCAATAATTGAAATATCTGCACCCGAAACACCATCGGTTCCAGCGCTAGCATCACTTCCATGAGCCCCAGCACTACCTTTCAATCCATCCATGGCCTTTTCACCATTTTCTCCGCTCTCTCCATCTTGTCCGCTTGTGTCGTAAATACTTTCGTTGGGAGAAACGTCGAAGAAGCCTTTGTCAGACTTGATTTGATCCTCGATATAAACTTCGAGATCATAGCCCTGACTATCGATCGTTGAAAATTCGCTCATATCCAGATCTCGAATATAGACTCGAGCCGGCTCATCAAACTGGACCGTCTCATTCCTTTCGAGCTTAATTTGATCTCCAATATAGATCGCTCCATCTTCGCTTTCGAGCCGATCAAAAATATCAGTCGCCAAAATTGTCTTTGCTGTCTGACTTTGTGCTTTTAATGCCGAATTATCCAAAAGAAGCAGAAACAAAACGCCCTGACCCAGGCTCCAAATTTTACCCGCTGCTCGCATGCCCGTTCCTCCCCTGCCCCACAAACGCATGGGACACGCATACTTCACGCCCTATGCCACGGACTGTGAACAAAAGTTCCCTGGCCTTTCAAGGGCTTTTACAAAAGCACCCCATTTCTGCCTCGAGTGTCACAGCAATTTATGAGCTCTCTACTATGAAACTTTTTGCGAAGTTCTTTGATTGGCCCAAGGGGGGCGATGATTCATAATAAATAGCTAATGCGATATTTGATGGCCATATCAGTGTTTTGCTTTTTTGTAACAACACTCCTAGCGCAATCAACACGGGAAAACAGAGATCACGACGTCGAATGGGTCCGCCCCGAGGCCTATGCAATTAAGAGATTTCAGGAAGTACTAGGAAATTATGAAGAATCGCAACCCGCCTCTCTACAAGAACGTCTAATTCGAGAGCGCGCGTTACTAGCCATCACTGAAGATCGAATGAAGAATGTTGAAATTGGTTTAAATCAGACTCAAAACTCTGAGATACTCCAGACGCAAAAAAAATCGCTCCTAGCGCGACGCGATCATCACCTGAAACAAATTAAAAACTTCGAACAAAAAATATTGGAGCGCTCCAAATAGTCGATCTGCCATTCAAATGGCAACTATTGTTTTTTCGACTCAAAGCAATTAATGCTTGCCCTATGACTTTCGTACGACTGATAATTGGCCGGTGAAGCAGGCCTATGCCACAAATGCTAATACTGACGAAATCAGACTGTCGCGCTGGATTGTCATCAAACAAACACCGATCAATCGAACGCCACTTCTTAAGTCTGTATTAGCCGACCGCTTCCCTGAAATTGAATTTGAGTACACTCGCTTTACATCCAAAAATTTGGCAAAGATTTTCCGCGAACGCGCCTCCGGTCCTTTCAAGGGTGTCATCGCTGAACTGAAGTCTTTTACAGAAGATTCGCTTAAAGACTTCGATTTTCTTTATAAAGCTCGTGAGAACGCGGCTTGTATCCTCATCCTTTCCCCAGCAAGTTACAGCGTTCTCAATAAACGGCGCCATGCGGCGCTGGCAAAATGCTCCATGTTGCTTTCAGAGCCAAAAAGTCTGGATTATTTATCGCATCTCCCTCGGCTACTGGAGGATATCGGCCTTAAAACTCGATTAAGAGCGCAAAATGAACGTCTCAGGAAGATGGTGAAGGCCCCGCAAGAAGTTTTTACAGAACGAATTTTTGATCATGGCTTGGCAGCCAATAGTTTGCCTCCCGCCGGACTCAGAATCATTGTTAAGGAATGGGAGAGAATTCAAAAACACCTGGGGCATGAAGCTCGAAAAGAATTGAGCTCACAATTTGTCAGTCAAATCTGTCGAGTCGTTCGAAACTCCGATCAGGTCATGCAATATAAAGAGAATGAGTTTGTTATCTTCCTAACAAACGTAAGTCTGAAACAAGTACGAGAGTGCAGATCTCGACTTCAGGAGTGCCTCGCTAAGATCAACCTAAGGGCCAACAATAAAGATCTTAACTTAGCCTTCCAATTGTCCCCCTTAACTGATCTAATCTTTCCGTGATTATCAGTGTCTTGAATCAAAAAGGCGGAACCGGTAAGACAACAACTTCTATTCACTTGGCCATGGCTCTCGGTCAAAGAGGCTTCAACACCCTACTACTAGACAATGATCCTCAAGGCTCGGTCGGTGTGAGTCTCAGACTGGAACCTAATCGGCTTCCTGATGTTCTACTTTCTAAAAACTCTCTGGCCTCTGCTTTAATTGCTAAAGATTCCGTAAAGGTATTGACAGGGGGTAAAGACCTTCTGGAGGTTGAGAGTCGATTACATCGACAACCAGAAATTCTTCCTGGTTTATTTAGAGAAAAGCTTTGTGAAATGCGCTCTGAATATACGGTCATTGATATGGCTCCATCTCGATCTCAACTGAACCGAGCTGCATTATTTTATTGCGACACCGCTCTTATTCCCGTCGCCTGCGACTATCTTTCGTTAGTTGGGGTACGGGACATCATTGAGTTTATCGACGAGATAAATCGTGAGCGCCAGGATCCCATTCGTATTCAATCCATATTGCCAACTATGTACGACTCTAGAAGCCGTATCTCACAGGAATCCGTAAAAATATTACGCGAACATTTTTCACATCTTGTGGCCGAGCCCATTCGAATGACAACGCGCGCCAAAGAAGCTCCAAGTCATGGTAAAACTCTCTATGAATACGCTAAGCGATCCTCAGCAGCCTTAGACTATATCAATTTTGTAGATCACTTTTTGCAATCTTAGTGCATGGCGCTAGATAATTTGCTGCGTTGCGCGATCCTGTGTTGTGCACTGCGCCATGGTGTTTGTATTGCTATGCAGCAACAGAAACAGTAAGTTGTGAGTCGGGGGAAATATGAGGGGATTCTGTTTCTCGGTTCGAAGTTGGATCGTATTAGTATGCAGTAGTGTCTGTTTTTTGACAGCTCTCTCATCTTCGCATCTCGTCGCAGATGACAATCTTCAAGACCTTTATATTAAGCAACAGCAAGTTGTTGAAATCCTCAACCGCTTTCAAAAAGGGGCCGAGTCATGCAACAACACAAGCTGTCAAAAAGAAAAACGAATTGCCCTACACGCCATTCACAACAGGCTCGATAGCTTACCGAATTTTATGCCCTTTGCCGCGGCTAATCGCTGGGAGTCTCTCGCATCAGCCCACGCTTTAATTGATCGACCCGCCAAACTGAGAAAATCAAATGGGCCCAAATCTATTGCGGACTGGATTCAATGGTGGAACGCTCGATACGAACTGGATCTCGAGCGCGGTGTTCGCTGGTCCGCGTTTATGCAAGACATCTCGAGTTATCGGGAAGGACTACGCTATTTACTCCGACTTAGCAGACTTCCAATGGATCGCCAGGAAAGGATCCGAGAAACTTGGAATCTTGAAATTGGACGCGCCGCTTATCGTGCATTCGAAGGAAAGTATTTCAGTGAACAAGCGGATCTTGCTTTTATGGAAAGCAACAAATTGCAAGCTGATGAGTTTGATCGACGATCCCATGAAGCCGCCAATGAAGTTTCGGCAATCGAATCAACACTCAAAGTCGGTATTCGCGCCAAACTTCGAGAGATATTTCCAGAATTATCCGAAGAATCCATCATGCTACAAACAGCTTTCTTTTGGAGACTCGGAGAGGATTTTGGACATCAAGATCTTTTCCATCCGGAGTTTCAAGAATATTTAGCGTATATCAACACTGATGTTGTTGAGATTTTCAATCGCGCAACAACTTTCGATGATCTTGAGTATGGAGTTTTGGGATTGGATAATTTTGATAGTCGAGAGAATCCACTCGTTCAATACCAAACCGAACTTAAGATTCAACGCGAACTTGATTCCGTGGATGGCTGGGCGCGCTTCGTTCTCAATTCTGCAAACTCTATGATGCTATTTGCAGCCGCACAAAATCTGGGAGGTGCCAATCGCCTACTATCAATGGGAATGGGCGGAGCCAGTACTTATTTTTTTATGCAGTCCGACATCGACCTTGCCAATTTAGTTTGGAAGCCTTCGATGCGAAGTAAAAATCTTCAATCTCTAATGGATTCTCTTGAGTCAAAGTTACAAATACGTCATGCCAGCCTAAAAATGGGCGTTAGAAAGGCAACAGAAAAGCTTCAACTAATTGAATCACAGATTTTCTCACTAGAACAACAACAACAAGGGGGATTGAGACAATGGGAAGACGAAGATGGTGGCTAATTGGGATACTCGCTTGTGCAGTGGCACAAAGTGTAAGCCTCTACGCACAAGAAGAGGACGTTCCAAATCCAAATTGGATAATTTTTGCAGATGAACTGTCTAATTTTATAGATGGAGCACAGGGCCTTTACGATGATGGTGTTGCCGCGCCAGGAGAAGAGCAAGAACGTCAAGTCACCGCACTGATGGCCGTCGCGCATCGTGTATCGGATGTTTATTATCTTGAAATCACAACTGCGGTTCGCCCAAAAATCGAAAGCTTCTTAAAGGAAACTTTCGAAAGCCATCAACACCTTCGTCCCTATTTTGTATTGATGGGCAATGCTTTCGTCGAGCACGCCAATGCCTTGGTCGAAATGCAAAATGCTAAAAATCGAAAACTTCGAAGCTGGTCCGCGATTGGCGGTACCGTTCTCGGTCTAGCGAGCGGAACAGCCATCCTTTACTTCAAACCGTCGTGGGTAAATGGACCCTTAAAATCCGCAATGCTTGTTGTGGGATTGGGAGCGGCGGGCGGCGCGCTGGGTTACGGTGGTGGATGGGTCGCAACATCATTTTTCTTACCCGCCGATCCGGGAGTTGGAAACGCCAAGGACTTTTTGAGCAAGTATCCAGCTGGAGAAGACTTTGTGCGCGATATCGAAAAAGAAGAGCAAGTTTTACAAAGCAAACTGGATGAGCTGGAGGATTTATGAATTTTATTGGGGGGATTTTGTTTGCATCTTTGTCGACCTTATCGCCCCAACTGGGACCGACTGACAGCGATGCGTTTAACTTATATTATATTGAGTTCACCGAAAATTATCTTGAGCCCAAACATGGGATGAAAAATATCATCGAGAAGAGTCTGGCGGAGGCTGTCTTTTCGTCAAACGACGAAACTCAATTTAAGAACTTCATTCGCCTTTTGAAAAATGCTTCAGAAAGCGCACCTGAGCGGAACAAAGACTTTCGACGTCTCGACCGCCTTTTAGCGACGGAGTTCGAAACACGAATGGAAAACGCCAAGTCAATTCGTTGGATTTATTCCGCTGCGGGAGCGATCGCAGGGGCTGTGGTCGCCTTTCCGATTGGGAAGATGGTTGCGGGTGGACGTTATCTGCTTCTGGCTTTGCCAGCGGGAGCCTTGGCAGGCGCGGGCGCGGGATTTCTCTTAAGTGATCTGATCAATATGCCGCATTATCGATATTCAGAAGGGGATCTGACCGATGATGTGAATTCAAAACTAAATGAGCTTGATGATATTGAGCTCGGGGGAGGAAATCATGAGTAAACTACTCAATTGGAAATTAAATATAACAGGAATAGTAGGTCTGGCATTGCTAAGCCTAAACAGTTTAGCGGCCCAAGAAATTCAAAAAGACTCTATACTTTTCGTCGTAGATCCTGAACACGAAGCTTATTGGAATTCTCTAGAACCAAGTAAACAAGATGAACTTGAACTCTACCGTGCCGACTCCGAAGAGGAACTAAAAGTACTCCTACAAGATGAAAATACAGGGCGGACTTTTCTGGGTGATCAAGACTCACCGCCTCTCAACAAAAAACAAGAAAAAATTCTTCAGCGAAGTCTGCTTGAACAACAACGCTTGAATGAACTACTTGAGACAATCCTCGACGTCGATTTTGACAGCGAGGACGATCAAGCTGAACCTGACTTTAATTTGGTTCGTGACGAAATCGTAAAGCTTGTTTTCTTTGCAGAAACGGAAAAGAGTTTTTATCAACGCCTCTATATTATCAATAAGGCCTACCGTGATCACCCCGAGGATCACGAACGTTTTAATTCTCTAGATCATGCCATAAGAGACAAATGGCTCGAGCTAGAAGAAAAACGAATGAGAATCCGAAAAATAATCGTCAATGTTTCAACTGTTGCGGGTGTCATCGGCGGTGGATTTGTCGCTTACAAATTAAGTGAAAAATTCATTCCCATTGCCGCTACGGATAAAACGATCATGTCCGCGCTCAAGTGGTTGGGCAAAGGCTCTTTCATCATTGCTGGAACCTATGTCGGGGCCTCAATTGGTAAATATGCGGGATTTTTAGGCAGCGATATGTTGCTCTTTCGGCAGTTTGAATTCGTAGATCCAATCGATGGAAACGAGGACTTGCGCGAGCTTCTCGACCTGATTGACGATCTTTAATTAGAGGATTGATCGCAGAGCGGAAGATTGCCATGATCCACGGATGATCTTCCGCTCTGTTTATCTAAGTTCTTTGGCCATCTTCATGATGGGCTTGACACCCGCGGAAGCGACGAAAGTACTCCGAGTTCCCTTTGAAGGAACGGTCGAACTGGGGCTCTCTCCTTATATAATAAGAGCCATTCGCTATGCCGAAGAAAATAAATTCGATGCACTTATCTTAGACATCGATACTTTTGGTGGGCGCGTCGATGCAGCCGTCGAGATTCGAGATGCGTTGCTAGACGCCAAGGTCCCCACGGTGGCCTGGGTGAATAAACGAGCGATTTCTGCGGGAGCCTTGATTTCCCTAGCTTGTAGAAAAATATTTTTCTCGCCTGGATCGACTATGGGCGCCGCTACGCCTATTCAAGCCGGAGCCGACGGCGCGAAGGATGTCGAGAAAAAGTTTGTTAGTTACTTTCGAAGTGAAATGGGCGCAACAGCCGAAAAAAATGGACGATCGAGAGTCATCGCCGAAAGTATGGTACAAGCGGTCGAGGATATCCCCAAACTTGTGGCCAAAGGTGAAGTCTTAACCTTAACGGATGTTTCTGCGCTCACAACAAAAATTTCAGATGGTACAGCTGATAATTTTGACAAAGTAATTAGTTTCCTTAGCCTTGAAGGTTCAGAGATCGAAGTCTTTAAAATAAATTGGGCGGAAAAGATTGTTAGATTTATAACAGATCCAACCGTGTCGGGCCTCTTGATGTCGGGTGGCGTTCTTGGAATTATTCTTGAGATTCAATCTCCCGGCTTTGGACTGCCTGGCGTATTGGGCATTGGTTGCTTAGCGCTTTATTTTTTTGGAAAGTTTATTGTGCATCTTGCTGGTTGGGAGGAGCTATTGTTTCTGATGCTTGGCATTTTTCTAATCGGTGCCGAGCTATTGTTCCTACCGGGATTTATTTTGCCCGGCATAACCGGACTCCTGTTTTTGATCGGCGCTTTATTTTTTTCAGGTATCTCCCCCAAAATACCTTTAGATTTATCCTTTCCCCACGTCGAATCTCAATTGCGCTCGATGGCCATCGGCTCAATTCTTGTTGTGCTTGGTGCTGTCACTATGTACCGGCTGGGTTTAAGATATTCACGAAAAATTCCGATGGTTTTGGATAGCGCACTGCCATCGGGCGCGGGACGAAGTTCTGAAGATGAGCTTGAGCTTAAATCTTTGCTCGGAAAGAACGCTCGGCTTTTGACCGACTTGAAACCTACGGGGCGAGCTGAGATTGAAGGTAAAACTTACGAAGTCGTGTCCGAGTCAGGCTTTCTGGAGAATGGCCTGGCGGCAAAAGTTATTGACGTGAGCGGCGTGAGAATTGTCGTCAGTTCACGCATAAATAGTTCTCCAAGGAGTTCATAAATGTGGTTGCTATATTTTATCGGGCTCGGCCTTATCATCGTCGAAATCACCCTAGTACCGGGAATCGGTGTGACAGGAGTCGCAGGCTTTCTCTGCCTTTTAGCTGCGGCGATTTGGATGAGTCAGGTTTATAGTCTGGCGACCGGCAGTCTTTTGTTTCTAGCCGGCCTTGTTGGGGCTGCCATTTTATTTTTTGCGTTTCTTCACTCTCCTGCCTCCAAACGCTTCGTTCTGAGCCGGACCATTCAAAAGCCTAAAGGTTATGAAGAATGGCTCAAAGTAGGTTCTCGGGGCTTTACTTCTACTCCCCTATATCCAAGCGGAAAGGCCTTATTTGTGGTGGATGGCTCCGAGACACTCATCGATGTCAGTTCCGGGGGAGAATTCATTGAGCAAGGCAAAGAGATTCAAGTACAAGGTATTGATGGAACTCGCATACTCGTTTCAGTCATTTCTTGAAGCGAATGCGATAAATTAAAAAGGAGATACTATGGAATTTGCATTAATCATCGCGCTTGTTGTTTTTGGGAGTATCTTTTTTTTCTGGTTGATCCCAGTAAAGCTTTTTATTGAAGCTTGGGCATCGGGGGCTCCTGTTGGGATTATGGATTTGATTGGGATGCGCCTTCGGGGCGTTAATCCCGCTCTTATTGTTCGACCCCGAGTAGCCGCGGTCAAAGCCGACATCCCCCTCACGTCCAAACAACTCGAAACCCATCTCTTGGCGAGTGGAAATGTCGCTCGAGTTGTTCAAGCTTTGATTTCAGCTGACAAGGCCAATATCAGTTTGAGTTTTGAACGAGCCTGCGCAATTGATTTGGCCGGACGAGATGTCTTGGAAGCTGTCAAAATGACAGTTAATCCCAAGGTAATCACAACTCCGTTAGTTGCTGCCGTCGCAAAAGATGGAATTCAGCTCAAGGCGCTTACGCGCGTAACCGTTCGCGCCAATATAGAAAAACTTGTGGGTGGCGCGGGAGAAGAGACCATTATCGCTCGAGTTGGCGAAGGTATCGTATCGACCATCGGCTCATCATCATCACACAAAGAGGTTCTTGAAAATCCAGATAAGATTTCCAAAACAGTCTTGGCAAAAGGTCTCGATGCAGGAACAGCTTTCCAAATTTTATCCATTGATATTGCAGATGTTGATGTTGGACAAAATATCGGAGCCCAACTCCAACAAGATCAAGCTGAGGCCGACAAGAAAGTCGCTCAAGCCAAAGCCGAATCGCGTCGCGCTATGGCGATTGCCGTGGAACAAGAGATGAAAGCTCGAGCTGAGGAGATGCGGGCAAAAGTTATCGAGAACGAAGCACAGGTCCCTATGGCGATGGCTGAAGCCCTAAGAGCAGGTCGCCTGGGCGTCATGGATTACTATTATATGAAGAATGTTGTATCGGACACATCGATGCGAGAAGGAATAGCAAAATCTGCCTCGCCTAAGAACCGGCCCGAACAAGAAAGCTAACGAGTAATGGGATTCGGTTTTGATATGGCGGCACCTGGCTGGTTTAGTCTGCTCATTGTCGCGATTTGGGTGATAAGTATTCTGCAGAGTAGCAAACGTAAGGCGCAAAAAAAGCGAGAGATGGAGGCCGCTCTCAGTCGAGAGCGCAAGACTCCGAGGGAAGACTTGTTTAAATCTATCATCTTTGAGCAGCCCGCTCAAACTGAAGAACCAACGCTGGCGCATGATGAGGATCTTGACTGGTACCACGATAAAATTGCTGAGCTGGAAAAGCAGAATGAAAAGCTGAAAAAGAAATTGTCTCACTTAAATCGCCTCATGGATCAGCGGAATCATAACGCTGCATTAAGCAAAATGGATCCAAAGGATCAAGCCGAGGTGGCTTGGCTGACGCCAAAGCATTTAGGTCGAGATATGGTGACACGAATAATTTTGGGCCCACCAAAAGCCCTCGCCCGTCGACAGATTTCGGTGGATTGACATGGAGCTTAAAAAATTTTTTGAGATTGATTTGAACCAGAAGTTGGCCTCGCATCCCGAAGCTCTTGCCAACACTTCTGCCTCATATCAACTAAATATCGGCGGTGAGTTCTTCTCCTTGAATCTGGCCAAAGAGAGAAAGATTTATTGCGCAGCCTTAGATAATGCCGATTGTAGTATCCAAATATCGAAGGCTGATTTTGAGAAACTAGTGAGTGGAAGTCTAAATATCCCTTTGGCACTCACATTTGGTAAAATTAAGATTAAAGGAGATCTCCTTTTGTTTGCTAAACTACGGGAGCTTTTCAAATGAGTCGCCTTCTTGAATTACTTAAAGAAAGAGCTTTCGAAAAAAAGAGCGTTAAGCTCGCGTCCGGCAAAACCAGTAATTTCTATATTGATGTCAAACGAGTTAGCCTTCATCCAGAAGGTGCATATCTTATCGGAAAAGAGTTATATGCTCTGATCCAAGAGCAGTTCGCCGAAGCCAAAGCTTGTGGAGGTTTAACCCTTGGGGCGGACCCTCTAGCGACTGCTGTTAGCCTTAACTCTTGGATCGAGAAACATCCCCTATTTGCGTTCATTGTACGAAAAGACGCTAAGGCTCACGGCCTGTCCCGAATGATCGAAGGAGCCGACTGGGTCCCCAAAGGCGCCCCCGTAGTAATTTTGGAGGATGTGGTCACAACAGGAAAATCAAGTATTGAAGCCATTCAAAAAGTAAGAGAGCATGGATGGATTGTTTTGGGCGTCGCCGCTATCGTCGATCGACAAGAGGGCGGTAGCGAAACACTTACAAACGAGGGGGTCAAATTGGCTTCACTGTTTACAAAAAAGGATTTTGGAATCACCGAATGAAAACTCGTTATCTATTTCTTTTAATTTTAAGTGGCCTTCTAGCGATGGCAGCTTGCACGCCGGTTAAAGATGTATCACATTCGCCCAAGTCTCGGCATTTTTTTGATGCTATCGTGGAAGAAAATAATTATGGGCAGACTTTTGACAAATGGACGCAGACCAAACGGACGCAAAGCGATTTTGATCTTACTCTTTTGGTAGATGTAACATTTTGGACCAAGGAGCTAAGGAAGGCCTATGTGGATGAGGCGGCGAACCAATACCGCCTACCTGAAGACGAGGTCAAGGCTCTTGCCCATACCGAACAAATCGAGGACGAGAAATATTTTGTTTTTATTGTTTCGGCCACGACCCGCGAATTGAAGTGGAATGATCTCGATAGTTCCAAAAGTATTTGGAGAGTTACCCTGGAAGATGAAAATCAGAATATTCGAGTTGGTGCGGAGCATGTGCAAAAGCTTAGCTACCGAGATGAGCGAGCCCGCTATTTTTATCAACGAATGAATCGTTTCAACGAAACTTATAGATTCTTATTCCCCAAATATAGAATGCGGAAAGCTAGATCGCTTTCGCTTTATATTGCCGGCCCTCGCGGCCAATTGGAGTTCAAGTTTGACAACCCCGAGCACGTGGCTCAGGCTGAGTCGACCGAACCATGAATATCCGCCAAAGAGATTTTTACCTCATACCCAACATTTTGAGTGTTAGCCGAGTAATCGGCGTACCCATCATTGTTGGCTTTCTATATTTTGAATGGAATATCTCCGCCCTAATTACTTTTTTATTGGTTGGGCTTTCGGACTATATCGATGGTTGGGTTGCGCGACGTTATAATTATGAATCCAAGCTTGGAATGCTTCTCGACCCTTTAGCCGACAAGCTCATTATTTTATCGACCATGATCATGCTTCTATGGCTCGGACGTCTCGAGGTCAAAATTCAGGGTTATCAAACTGATCTTATTGCTCCCATTTTGGTCATCGTTACGGTGGGCCGAGAGATTGCCATCACCGGATTGCGAGCCATAGCATCAACTGCCGGCATCGTTGTGGCAGCTGATAAGGGCGGCAAAATAAAGACGTGGATTCAATTCGTTTCAATCAGCTTACTTTTAACTGGATTTTCATCCTTTGTTGCATTCGGCCAATTTTTATTGGGCGTATCGGTCGTTGCCGCCCTATGGTCCGCGATAGGCTATGTATTTAAATTTATTAAGGGTCTTCCCGCCTAGTCCTCGGTGCGGAATTTTGACGGTCTGTGATTTATCACAGAAATTTCGTATACTTAAGAATTGGACAGGCAATTGTTTTCCGAATAATTCTTTAGAAAGTTATGGCGACGAAGGTGAAGAGCTTCAGACAAACAGGCAAAGACCCTTATGAAAGTCTCAGCCCTGAGACCCTCAAGAAGATTCATCGAACGATGGTCTTAGATCGCTTATTAGAAGAGCGTCTTATTAAAATGAGCAAAGGTGGTGAGGGCTTTTTTTGGATTGGTGGCCCTGGCGAAGAAGCTTTTAGCGTGCCTCTTGGGTTTTTGGTCAAGAAAGGTCAGGGCTTAGACCATGACTATCTCCACCTTCACTACCGAAGCAGTGGCATCGCGCTGGCAATGGGAGCACAAGTTATCGATAGTATTCGTCAGATGCGGACTGTAATGACAGACCCCTATTCTCGGGGCCGAAATTTCGTCAATCATTATGCCATTCCTGAATGGAACATTATGCCGGTCTCGCCAACTATTGAGACTCAGTATTCGACCTGCATTGGAAGCGCCATTGCCCAAAAGAGACACGGGGGCGATGGCATTAGTATTGTAAACGGCGGTGATGCAGGAAGTGCCGAGGGAGACTTTCACTCCTGTCTCGTATGGTCCAATCGCCCCGCCAATCCACTACCGATTTTAATTATTGTCGTTAACAATAGATTTGGAATCTCTACGCCTTTTGAACAGCAGCACGGGGAGGGTGATATTTCAAATTGGGCAAAGGCTTTTGAAGGCATGCCAGGTAAGACGATTAATGGAAATGATCCAGTCGAAAGTTATTTAGCAATAGAAGAAGCGATGCGATATATTCGGAAGGAGCGTAAGCCTTATCTTTTGGAAGCCCGCTGCTCTCGCCTTCATGGACATTCATCATCTTCTGGGGCCAATCGAGTTGATGAACCGGATTGCATCAGTCTCTTCGAAGACAATTTGTTTCAGCGCAAAATGATGACCCCAGAAGAAGCTAAGAAAATTTGGACCGAGTGCCGAGAAATTTGTGATACCGCCTACTCTCAAGTGAAGACCGAGCCCTATCCTGATCCAGAAGATATCTGGAATGGAGTTTTCACTGAGGGAATTGATGATGATTATCCCAAGAAGGGTGGAAGCTAAACATGGCAAATATGGCTCAAGCCATCCGAATGGCCCTTCATTATGGTGAAGAGAATTTAGGCGTTCAGGAAATTTTTGGCGAAGATGTCGGAGCACCCTTGGGCGGCGTGTTTACCGTTACTCAAGGATTAAAAACCGCGTGGAATGCTCCCCTTGATGAGCGCGGAATCGTTGGCGCTGCGATTGGATTGGCCTGGGCAGGATCTCGGCCAGTCGCTGAAATTCAATTTGTTGACTATATTTTTAATACCATCGATTTATTAAAACTTGCGGGAAACAGTTTGTGGTGTTCGGGTGGAAAGTTTCCTTGCCCACTGGTTATTATGACACCAACCGGTTCGGGAATTCATGGATCCATCTATCACTCACATTCTTTTGATAGTATCGCCTCCAAGATTCATGGAATGAAGGTTGTTTGCCCTTCTACGCCAATAGATGCTTACGGTTTAATGTTGGCGGCTATTAAAGACGACAATCCTGTCTTATTTTTGAAACCCAAGGCTCTCTTGCGAGCGAAGGGTAAAGAGCTTATTCCGGGAGAGCCTGAAGATGAGCGCGCGCTTAAAGAGATGATCGATGCGCCTATCGGAGATCGTTCCAAGTGGAAACCCAAATGGCCGAGTCTCGAGGAATTCATTGTCCCTATCGGCAAAGCAAAGATTGCTCGAGAAGGTAGCCAAATGACAGTTGTCACTCATGGACGAATGGCGCCCATTTGTTTGCAGGTGGCTGAAGAACTTGCTAATGCAGGTGAGGCAGATATTGAGGTTATCGATCTTCGAAGTCTGATCCCCTACGATTGGCAGGCCGTTAAGGATTCTATTCGAAAGACTGGCCGAATCCTGTTTGTAAACGAAGAGACTGAGATCTCAAACTTTGGAGAGCATCTTATACGGCGCTGCGTTGATGAAATGTTTTACGAGCTTGCCGTAGCCCCCAAACTTCTATGCGGTAAGGCTATTCCGGGTATTGGCCTTAACCCTGGCCTAGAATTCAACAGCGTCCCCCAGAAGGAAGAAGTAGAAAAGGCTTATAGACGCCTCCTTTCCGAACAGGCCTAGTCTTAACCTGTCTTTACAATTACCATTAAAATCAATTTGTTAAGCTGATTATTAGAATTGTTCTAAATATAATTGTATTTTAAAACAATATATGATCTAATTATTAAATGGATATTCGAGAAATCAAAGAATACCTTAGCGCCAAAGGCATTCAGCCCTCCGCTCCTCGATTGGCAGTAGCGGATTATGTTTTTAATACGATGGATCACCCCAGTGCCGAAGAGGTCAAAGAGGAAGTGGAGCGGAAAACGCCAAGCGTATCAACCGCGACCATCTATAACACACTCAATCTTTTCGTTGAGAAGGGTCTATTGAGAGTGATTCAGGACCCCATTACTCATAAGCATCGTTATGATTGTAATACGCGACCCCATTTCCATTTTTATGATGAAGAGAGTGGCCAATTATTGGATTTAGACCCTAGTGTCTTAAAAGTTAGTCCGAATTTTAATCGACTCCATGACGAGTTTGACATCAAAGATATCGAAGTCGTCGTTAGGGGTCGTAAGAAAAAGAAATCATAAACGCGAATCATTATAAAGAAGGAGAATGCATCTTATGACGACAACAAATACAACTGAAACACCTACCCGACAAGGTACGCTAACCGTCGGCGACACCTTCCCTGATTTCAAACTCAAGGCCTGTGTCAGCATAGACAAATCTTACTTTGATAATTTTAAAGACGTCGCTCTTTCGGACTCAAAAGGCAAATGGCGAGTAGTTTTCTTCTGGCCCCTCGACTTTACCTTTGTCTGTCCAACTGAGATTACGGACTTCAATAAACACTTTGGAGATTTCAAGGATCGAGGAGCTGTTCTGCTAGGCGCGAGCTGTGATTCCGAGCATGTTCATTTAGCCTGGAGAAAAAATCATCCTGATTTGAAAAACCTTCAGTTTCCAATGTTAGCGGATTACAAAAAGGAATTGTCTACGGCGCTTGGAATTTTACACAAACAAGCGGGGGCACCTTTGCGAGCCACTTTTGTAATCGATCCAGACAATATCATTCGCTATGTTGATATTTGTGACTTGTCCGTAGGTCGAAATACAAAAGAGATTTTACGCGTCCTCGATGCCCTTCAAACCGGCGAACTTTGCCCCAGCTGTTGGGAAAAAGGAAAAGAAACCGTTAAAGTTGCTTAATCGCAAAACCGATCCGAAGCAGGAGGACCAACCCCCTCCTGCTTCGTGATCAACCAAGGAGATCGTTTTATGGAACTTGATCAAGTATTCCAAAAATTTGAAAGACAAGCCCATACTGATATGAAGCTTAACTTTAAAAAGTTTTTTGCCGATGGCTCCTTAAGTCCAAAGGATGCAGCCCTTGTCGCGCTGGGTTGTGCCGCCATCACCAACTGCCAGCCCATTAAAGACTTTGCGGTTGCTGAGCTAAAGAAAAGTGATGCTAAAGATGAAGAAATTTCAGAGGCTCTAGACATTGCTGCGGCAATGAACGTGGCTAACAACTACTATCGGTTTAGACATTTTGTTGAAAAAGAGGCTTATCTAAAACCTGCTGGATTTCGAATGAGCGTTTTGACCCGAAATCAAATCGGTAAGCACGCCACCGAATTAATCAGTCTTGCCGTCTCCGTAATCAATGGCTGCGAAAGCTGCGTCCAGGGTCACGAAAAGTCAGTTCTTGAGCATGGCGGTTCTGAAGAGCAAGTGCATGACACAGCCAGGCTAGCTTCCACTATTAATGGCCTTGCACCCATATTCCGAGAACTAGAAGCCTAGCTCTCAGCCTTTTGCACCCCAAATCGGCCTAGACAATCAAAAGCAATTTCGCTTTAGTTTGAAGTTAGTGTGGGAGTAGCACACTCGACGGCACTTCAAATCTCCACTGGAGATTTGAAGGCAGGAGGGGGGTACCTCGCACAGACATAACGAAGTGAAGAGCTTCGATTCAAGCGCGGGAGTAGCACACTTTTTTGAGCTGAGTGAGTACCCGAACGAACGAGGAAGCGAGCAGGGCGCAGCTTCCGAGAGCAAAAATGATTATAGAAACGTCTATAGTCCGTGTTGCTTAGAAAAATAGGTGCCCAACCAGAGGCGGGAGTAGCACAGTGGTAGTGCGTTTGCTTGCCAAGCAAAAGGTCGAGGGTTCGAACCCCTTCTCCCGCTCCACTTCCTTTCGGAAGTGGAGGACTCTAGTAAATTTAAATTAACTAGATGACGAACCTAAGGACTCCAGATACCTTTTAATCGGTTGAGACAAGTTTTCATAGTCTTTGCTTTATTTCAGCTCTTTACAGGGTTTCAGAATCTTTCGTCAGCCGCCTCCGAGAAAGACGACTCCTTCTATGTATCCGTCACTACTTCTGACAATAATCTTTGTTTAAGGCCAAGCAAAAATGAAACGGCTAAATTGGAATT
The DNA here is from genome assembly GCA_002787535.1 of Deltaproteobacteria bacterium CG11_big_fil_rev_8_21_14_0_20_45_16. Lineage (GTDB taxonomy): Bacteria > Bdellovibrionota > UBA2394 > UBA2394 > UBA2394 > 1-14-0-20-45-16. The sequence goes on along the minus strand of PCXB01000072.1, from coordinate 21,511 downwards.
TAAGAATAATCTTTCGAACCTAGTTCAAAAAGATCGCCATTCCAATTGTCCTTGCAAATTCTCTATTGCGGGTGAATTGCTCGATTGTAAATTTGCGCGTTTCAACGGCAAGGCCCTTGGGAAGCCGCGCCCCTCCCGTTCTTTTTATATAAGCCAATAAAATACTGACTATTCCTCTCTATTTTATATTTGAGGAGATAACTCATGAAGGAGAGTTGGCAGTTTACAGCTGTAGTTGTCCTTTCCTTTCCAATGATGATCGTCCTGCTACGAATACTTGGATGGTGGGCGGCAAGAAAAGAATCGAGAAAGAAAAAATTTTGACCGGGAAGTGGAGTCTTAAAGGTTAAGCCCATCGCCCGATCATTAATGAAAAAAGGAAAAAATGAAAATCTTCACATCTTTATCACTTTTGGCGTCCCTATCTTTGCTAGTTGCCTCGACTGCATTCGCAGAAGATCACGGCAAATGCATGTCAAAGGATGGTAAAACTGAAATATCAACTGCCAAAGACAAAGCCACTTGCGAAAAAGACGGCGGCGTTTGGCACGAATAAATCGCTATACAAACTGGGGAGAGGAGTGCTCTCCCCAGTTAAATTAAACCGCAGACAGCAAATCTCTTTCTAGTTTTGATTTAATTCGAATTATTCGCCACTCGAAGCGTTCTTAAAGGATAAACAGCCGAGTAGATTTGAGGCTGGTCCGACACAGGAAAGGCAGGAGGTGAAATACGACTTTGAAGTCGTGTATCGTAAACATAGCGACTCGAATAACCTTTTTGCGGCGTTGAAAGAACTCCTAGAGTCTGACTCTTGTACTCCGAAATTCCACCCAATAATTTTAAGTGACCCTTGCCTTCTTCACTATTCCAGCCCTCATAGCCAAATCCACAACCTGATTTATTAGCAACATTCTCCCCGCAACCATAGCCGGTGACAGCATCATAGTACTCACTGTTACCTGCAAATATCGCCGCATGAACATTCATATCCGCAGGTGCATCCAAATGAACAAGGACATTTCGCTTGATCGACATGATTCCCAAAACAGTTTTGGATTCTTCATCAATTATCGCACCCACATTGGTATCTGTCTGAGCAATCCCAGAACCACCGACTTCTCCTGTCGGATCTGCAACAACCGTTGATCCTAAGGTTCCATCACCCTGAACTTCAACATATTGGGCATCCTCGTATTGGATATCGTTTCGTATACGGATATCGCCTTGCGCCGCGATATTCATAGCAAAGTCTCTCGCGATAGCTGCCTGATTTCGACTAATACCACTCAACTCATCGATTGCCCCTTCGACATGAACCACACCATTTAGACGACTATTGAGAATCGTTGGCGTCCCTGACACACCGTTAAAAACATAGGTGATATCACAACTGTCTTTTGTCCCGATATAGACATCACTTGAGTCAACTCCTGTCGTTAAATGGTCGATGGCGATTTTTTGAAATCGACAGCCCTGATGCTCGGAATCAATACCCGCCCACTGAGTTGAATTGAAATCTTCTGAACCGCGCACGACATCGAGCTCAACAACGGCATCTCCTTCGACAAATATTCCTCCCGTTGGCCTCAAGTCTGAAGGATCATCGTAAGGCACATATATTCCCGCCGGCAGTGGGTCGGAATTTGCCGTCATTGTTCCCCCGGCATAGTAATGCAGCCAATCTCTAAGATTCGAATTCGTTACAGCCGTATTATCCGTAGCAGCTGTGTTCGAAGTATCCCCAGCGGCCAAGCGAGTCGTATTAAAGATATCCGTGGGCAAACTAACTTCCGGGTAGTTATCTTGATAGCCTGAAACAAAGTCTGGAGTTCCAGTGTAGTCGGTACCCGTCAAGAAGGCCCAATCGCCATAGTCGGCACCTGATCTAAAAATTTCATTAAATACCGGACTCCCATAGAAAAACGGAATGCCATTGACATGAACTGGACCCAAATAAACCTCCTGCGCCTGACTTGAGGAATCTCCGCCGGCGAAAGTCAAGATTCCGGCGCCCTGATTGTACATGGAGTCAAGAAACAAGGCCCACTGCGAAAACGGTGCTCCCCTTACAGTTAGGACCACAACCAACCCATCTGTTTGTTCGGATGTTGAAAATTTCTCAGAGCCCCAAGCACGAGTTTGAACAATAAATTCATATTCAAATCGAATAAGCTGCGGACTAATTTCTACAACTGGTTTTAAAGCGTTGATTGTATATTTGACTTGAAGATAATTTGAATCCGTATCATCGGGGTCCATCCACTCACTCGGAAAGGCTGTATCGAAATCTGCAAACTCATTATCTTCATCTAAGACGCCATCTCCAGAATAAGCCTGTGCATTCACACTAGCTCTTATAAAATCAAGCCCGGTACTTGCATCAGTGGCGTAGGTATTGGAGATTTCGTTAAAAGTTTCTGTTTCGGGGCCGCCAACCCATCTGAGCTTAGATTCAAGAACCAAATCATCTACCGCACGATGGATTTTGGCGATCGCCTGTTCCCGAGCCGATTCCATTTGCAGTTTGGAATCAAGCGCATCCTTATTGATACCCGCCAAGGACATAAAAAAGCTCGCCTTTTTCAAAAAGACAACGGTCGCAATCAGACCGATGGCCGTGACAAGGACCACTGTTAAAATGGCGCTAGCTCTTGTCGCCTTCGATCGTGACTTAATAAAAAGCATCAGCTGCCCCCCGATTCTGAGCGATTCACTACTTAATTCTAATTCCGCACTCCAAGGTTATAGCACATCCGCCAGATTCGTGATCGGCTGCGGTATAGGCACAGTCCGCACAGTTGTCGGCTGAGGAGACGCAGTCACCCAGAGCATCCCCAGCATGCTGCGTGAGATGTGTATTCACTGCGCTTGCTCCGACATTAATAGTATGAGCTGCCGCTGGATTTCCAGGAGGTACGTGACAGAGACGAACATTATCCGATGACCCGTGGTCCGCATGGGTGTTCGCGCCATTATCGTCCGCATCGATACTATTGTCATCATTATCGTTGGCACCACTTCCAACGTGAGCCGAATTATCGTCATCTTCATCGTGCGAACTATTACTCGAGTTCCTATTATTATTTTGCCCACCCGAGGAATGATCGTCATTACTATGATCACTCTTCGCGCCAACGGGCATCATAAAGAGGCCATAACAAAGTATCAAACTAAGTGAAAATAAAATACGTTTCATACAAAATGCTCCCTAGAATTGAGACCTATAAAACTAAGTACGCTTATTAAAAGCCTACCAGCAATGCAGCGCCCTAAAAATGCCGTCAAAAAACAGACGGGGTTTCAAATATTGTCACCACCAATGATGGCCATTGTAAAAAAAGTTGCCTGCAAAAGGCCTATAACTTTCAGCACTTATGTTGAAAAATTGACAAGATTCTAGCCCAACGAACCCCCGGAACTTTCAGGTTCTACAACACAACTCCAAGCCTCCTTCGATGCGCTATAATTAAATAGTATCTAGGGTATTTGCGATGACACTAAAAATGAACTCAACAAAAATTATTCGGGCGTTTGCTTTGTGCATTTTTAGCGTCTCAATATTTTTATTCCTTGCCGACGCAACATTGAATTATTCACAGTGGCTTCCAAGTCGAGACCTTAGAAAATTTTTCAATATGACAAGGGAAGATAGCTTGTCCAACTGGATTTCGAGTATCATTCAAGTGTCCTTGGCATGCATCGCGTTCCTAAATGCATTTGTCGTATCCAAGTTGAATCTCCCACGTTGGAAAGTGTGGGCATGGATTGGCGTTGGGGCTCTTTTTTTTCAACTCGCTCTAGACGATGGAACGAAGCTGCACGAACGAATGGGTTCAGGTCTTCAGAGTTTGTTTCCTTGGTATCCAAGCTTTGCCTGGCAAATAAGTTTTGGGGTAGTTTATGGAACAGCAGGCCTGGCGATGTTTATCTTCTTACTTCAAGAATTTAGATCTCGAAATCTGTTCAAATTTGTCTGGATCAGCATACTACTCATAGTGATATCTCAGGGTATGGATTTCTGTGAAGGTTTGGATGATTTATTTTATGTTCCTGCCGGAGCCATGTTGCATATGGATCCCGGTGATCTTTTGCACTTCTCAAAAACCACAGAAGAAATGCTAGAACTTTGGGGTTTTATGTTCATGGGAGTAGCTCTACTCAAATATTTCTTTTTACAGATTGGAAAGTTTAAAAACCTGCAGGAAGAGGTAATTGCATGAAAAGAAAATTTACTAGTGGATTTAGCTTAATCGAACTAATGATTGCTATTACGCTCATATCGTTCTTGGGATTAGAGATTGCGCAATACCTCAAACGGCAACAGGCAACGATGTTAGCCAGCGAAGCAACTGAAGCCAACCTACAACGCTCAGAAATCGTTAAACGATTGTTTAATGAAGACCTAAAAAACGCGGTCTATATCCAACCAAGTTGCGTAGAAAAACCAGGCCCCAATAGAGATGTTGATCGACCCTGCGCGGATGTTAAAATTCCCTCTGGCTTTATGATCTATCCAGGAGCGGGTTATTCAGATTTGAATGAAGCTACGGATTTGTTGGCTCCGGCCAATCTTGAGGCCAACGTTGAAGACCTGACGTATGCAAGCGATGCCATTCGCTTTGCTTTGTATGACTTTGAAGGATCATTCAATTGTACATTGTCAAAAGAACAAAGTGTTAACCCGTCCGTAACGGATGAAGTCGGCGGAGAGGCCGAGCGATTGTGGGCAGGACCCGAATGCGAAGATCTAATTCAGGACGGCCAACTCTATGCACTCGTCGAGATGTTCGACGAAGATCCCTATTCGTATACGGCGGATGATTATCTTCAGTATACGAATGTTTTTCAAGCCACTGATGTTGTCGTGGACGAGGGGGTTGAAGTACAAATCGATGCGTTAAGTACCGACAATTTGTTTAATCAACCTGGTGGACTTGGTTTATCTGGATACTCAAATTACGCGCGCATCTACCCTATTAAACTAGTCGAATGGGCCTTTGACGATGGATCTGGTGAACACGCTAAGGGTCTTTATCGCAGAGAAATCATTCCGACCGCCGCAGACCCTGAGGGTTATCAAGACTGGCAGTTAATTGATGCAACGGTTGATGGCGTTCAGTTCTATCCCGTAACTCTCAGCTCAAGTGGATTCGTCCAACATAATCGAACCATGACATTCGATGGTGCAGATGAAGCAAATGACGGCATGGAAGATATTCGTGGTGTCACCGCTCGAATCGTATTTAAGAGCACTCGATCCCGAACCGATGGTAGCACCTATGACAATCCTTTGACGGATACGGTAGAGGCAGATGCATACCCAAGACTAGATACTAGTTTTTATGTTGGATTTCAAAATACTGAGGCACTCAATTGAGCGACACCAACAAAAATCCTAAGACGGGACTCGATTTTATTAATGACCTCATAGAGTCAGAAGATCTTCCTGTGATTGAAGCTCCGCAGGAACACGAGAAATTTGAACTCAAAGCCTTGCCAGAGGCACTCGAAGCCGAAAGACAAAGAAAATTATTTGAAAGTCGCCGCGAATTTAATCGAGCTGAAAACTCGAGCGCTGAGCTTAATCTAAATTTTACCAGCGAAGTTCAATTTGCCCGTCAGTATATTCAAAACATTTCTTTGGGAGGATTGTTTGTAAAAACAAATCTCAAACGAGAAATTGGCAGTATCCTTCCCGTTGATTTTACGGTTTCCGTCAAAGGTGTTCCCAAAAAATTTCAACTAAAGGCGAAAGTATGCCGACAGGCCGAAGATGGTCTTGGACTTCAATTTATTGAAATGAGTTCGGATATTAGAGCGGAACTTGAAGAATTTATCCGAGACATTTTGCCGCCTGGCCAACAAGTCATTAACCCATCCGCGGCAAAAGCCAGTATAGAGAGACTTGAAAAATCTAGATTAGAAAAAGAGAAAGAACGAAAACGAAAGCAGAGAATTTATATACAAATTGCCTGCCTAGTCGCAATGATCAGCGTCAATATTTATGTAGCGCAAGATTTAGTCCTAAAAAATCTCAATCCTCCGGAAACAAAGTCTCAAAGCTTTCAGCTTGGTAATAAACAAATTCAGCTCAATGAGCTAAAATCATTTAAGAAAGATAGTCGAAAAGGTCTTATCTTGAAGCTCGCCGATGGCTCAGAACTCGTCGTCCCTGAGAAGAGCGTCGAATCCGAAAAACTTCCGGCCCATCTGAGAGTGCCTTATCGAGCCCTACGCAATACTAAGCTCAAATACAGACGTAAATCGGGTAGCGTATCTCATAGTATCAAAAGGCAGCGGTAGTTCTCAATTATCTGCTCGTTTGCTTTCTCTAAAAATCAATTTGATCGCGCCTTCCTGACGTCCCCAATAAAATCTTCAAGACCCTCAGCCTGCAAACCCAACTCAACCCATCGACTAGCGATCACATCCATCACATAAAACATGAGTTCCCAATGAGAATCGTCCTCATACTGAAGAGATACCGGCTCACGTCGAAGAACGGCCTCAATCTCAACTAATTTGCTCTGCGAAAGCTTCTGTAAAAATAATTGTCTCTCTTTGAAGCTTGGACCTTCTGTTACCGAGCTATCCTGGGTATTAGGGCTAAAGAAATTTAGAAAGCCGGAAAGCGTATCTCCATGAGCCAAATAAGCCCCTTCAAAATAACCATTTATTATATTGAACGATATAAGTGCATGTTTCGAAGTATCGGATTCTGCGGAGCGCTTTTTAACGGCTTCCTCTAAAATCAGAAATCTTTCGGCCAATATAAAGGCTCGCCGCCGAACTGGATCTAAAATGTCTGGCATATGAAAAAACATCGCATGCAAATCATCAAATGGAAGGTAGCCCCCAATTAAATATCGCGCGAAAACAGATGACGGATCAAAACCTCTCGAATCCCGATGAAATCGAACCGCCGTATGAAAGCCAAAGGACGCCGCCATTCGATCAAAATTTTCTTCGACTTCTTGAGGGCGAATATTCAGGTTAAAGTGATTGGTCGGCGTAATGAGCCCAAGCTTTCTCCAGCCTTCTACCCATTTGTCCTGCAGTCGAAATCGATATCGTCCGCGATTATTCATTTCCAATTCTATATAGACTGGTTCACCCGCCGGATAAGAGACTAATGCCAGGGCTTTTATGAACTCCATCCACCGCTCTCGAGTTTGAGCAAAATTCATCGTCTTCCATTCACCAGTCTTTGCATCGGGATAGGTCATGGGACTTGGATGATAGGGAAATCGATCAAGAAAACTTTCTACTTCCCTATCAATTTCAATGAGTTGCGCAAATTCAGCAGGACAGGTCGTTGCCGCTATTTCCGTCGTAAACAGACACAGCAGAAAGGAAGCCAAAATGCCAAAAACCCCGATCCTCAACCACATAGATTTGCCTGAGTTCTTCTAGAGCTTCCTCGCAGATCTTTCCAGAAAATTGCGAAAATTTTTTCATAGGCATACGAGATCAATCGTTTGGATCCCGTTTAGCCCCGGCGGTGCATTCCTTGCAAAGGATGGAGTTCGGAGGTGCGTGTGCAAACCAAAAACTCATTATTCATATCCCTATCCATCCTTTTTCTGTCAGCTTGTAACTCGGGCAATGATGCCGATCCTTCGGCATCCTCAAATGTTAGCTCGTTCGATGGCGGCAGTGGGGGATCTACGAGCCTCACTCATGGAGCCAATTGTTACGATGGCCTTACGGACCTCAATGGCGATGGCAAGATTAATGTCGCCGATTGCCGTGGTAGCGACGGCACTAACGGAGAAAATGGGGCGAAGGGTGATAATGGTGATAAGGGCGATGTCGGACCTGCTGGCAACGACGGCGGAGTAAAAAATCCATCGAAACCACTATTCGTCGTGCCAGATCTTAGACCGCAAGCCTTTGGAATCGATGATTCTATTGTAAACAATACGGGGATCCCGATCTTGATTAACGGAAATTTGCAATTTGTCAGCAATGATAATGAAGAGCCTTACAGCTTTTGCTCCGCCGAAATTCAAGTCAAATGGCCCAACGACTCCAATTGGATTCCAGTCGTTCGGGTTTTTAAGGACGATACAGTGAGAAATATTAGATATCCGTCCAGCTTCTTACTCGCCAAGAACGCAAGCTTTAGAATCGTTAAGACGAGCAACAACAGATGTGCCAACAACGAAATTCTATTGAATCCAGGCCTGTGGACATTTAACAAATTGAACTAAGAGACGGGGTAGATAATTCGATCCTGAAGCTCAAATATAAATAATTTTAAATGCTCTTTTGAGCGCTCTTCAATTTCTTTAAAGGCAAAACCAAGACCGACATCCGCGTCCGCAGTGGAAGACTCGTGGTTTTGCCCTTCAAATTGCCCCAATCCGCTTTTGAGCCACCGAAGCTGGCAGTGTCCCTTGATGGGCATAAAAGTTTCGGTCTCAATTTCAAATTCGTAATCCTTATTCAAGTCTCCCGCCCAGCCTTGAACCAGGCCAAAAAATCCTCCCCTGGCCAGATTCATCAGATCTCCTTTGGCCAATTCTTTCCCATCCAATTTCAATCTAAGATAGCGCGGTGCTCGCATCGCACGACCGCTATCTCTGAGCGCGCACAAACTTTGAATGGACTTTGAAATTCTAAAGGCATCGTGAGGCGCTACAAACGTGCCCGACGCCCCGATGTCAAAAGCATCTTCGGCGCTCATCACCTCTCGGTGAGGGCTCAAAATAATACGAAGAGATTTTGAAGCCTCGTCTTTAAGCTGCCCAAGAAGCCCCTTAAGCTCTTCGCTAACTTTACCAAAGACAAAATCGAGCTCCGTACGCTCGGAAATCAAATCCTTGATTTCAACTTCGGGCCGAAGTGGCTCAGCCTTGAGGCCACATGAAGCCAATGACTCCATAAGCTCATCTTCCAGCTCATTCGAAAGCTCAATCAGTCGGATCTCTGCCATTCTTCTATTGAATCTCTTTTTTCCCTTAGACACAAGTTGACGCGCCTTCTAATGAATGATGCTCCACTCAATTTCTAGTTTCTTGGCATAATAGAAGATCATCCTGTGACAAAAAAGACCGATGCAAATTATGGCAAGGGTTACGCTGAGGCAAATGAAAGCGATAGTCTTGAACCCTATATCCGAATTGTCAAACAGCGGGTCAAAGAAGCCGTCACCTCAGAAAATTTTGAAATTCCTTTACTGCCTCATGTGGCGACACAGGTTCTTCAACTTGCCAACAACCCCAATGCTGGGTTCATCGAAATCGAAAAAATCGTTAAGCAAGATCAAGTCATCGCCGGGCATCTAATTAAAACCGCCAATTCCGCATTTTTTCGAGGCGTATCGGAAGTCACCTCATTAAGAGATGCTATGAGCCGAATTGGATTAAAAACTCTTAAAGACATTGTATTTTCACTATCTCTCCACTCTAAAGTGTTTCGAGTTAAGGGCTATGAACCGATCCTGGCAGAAATTTGGAAACACTCAGTTGCCTGCGCCGCGATTGCGCAGATCTTAGCTAAATATGCGGGACTCAATTCCGATACCGCTTTTGTCGCAGGCCTGGTTCACGATATTGGCAAGCCCGTCCTTATCAACGTCATTTCACAATGGGAAACTGAACTGCAAAAACCAAAACCTGAATCCCCTGAAGACAAAAAACTACGCCTATGGGGCAGTCCTGAACAAAAGGAAGCGATCGCCAAAAAAAATTACCGTCCTGATAGCGCTAAAATTCACTCGATCTTTGAAGAAGTGCTTGTGCCTTTTGTTTTTGAAGAATCCCACGCCCAAGTAGGTGCTCTAGTTGCCACCAAATGGAAGCTCCCAAACGAAATAATGGAAGCCATTCGCTGGCACCATAAACCAGAATTGTCTCCTAATAAAATGCCTATAACTACCGTGATCTATCTTTCCAATTTGCTCTGCCACCACTTTGGCTATGGCCACGAAGAAGACCCCATCATTCTTCCCCATCAGAAGGCCTTTAAAGAATTAAACATCTCGGAAGAAAAAATTGGGAAGATCGGTACGGACCTTCCCAAATATGTAGATCAACTTTTAAGTTCGATGGTCATTTAACGAGAGGCCTTGGCCTCGGTCCAGATCCGATCCCACTGTGCCAAGCTTTCTCCAATATCTTTTATCATCTCACAGCGCTGAAGGCTCTCTTCGCTGGGAAATAAACCTGTATTTTGTTTGAGACTGACATCCAAGCCGTTCATCGCTTCAAGACTTGAGGGCGCTACAAACAACTTGCTCGCCCGCTCCGCCTGAACCGGCGAACTCAACAGATAATTTACGAGCTGATGAGCCGCCTCCAAATGAGCGGCCCCTTTCGGAATAGCAAGGTTATCCACCCAGATCGTGCACCCCTCTTCCGGAATAATATAGTCGATATCGCCATTAAGTTTCGCCCGAGCCTGAAGAGCATCACTCGAATAAGCGTGAGCCACAGCCATTTCGCCATTCACAAGGCCGGTAAGAGTCTCCGAAGTGAAGCCCTTAAGGTTCTTCTTTGCGGTAAGAAGAGTTTGCTTGGCCGCTTTGAGCTCAGCATCATCAATTGAGTTTAAGCGGTAACCCCCTCTTTTGAGAGCTGCTCCTAAAGTTTCTCTCACATCGTCCAACATCGTAAATTTTCCAGCCAATGTTTTGTTTTCAAAAAGGTCGCTCCAGCCCTTAAGCTTGTCTTTATATAGACGTCGATTGATGGCTATGCCCGTCGTCCCCCAGTCAAACGGAAGAGACACTTCATTACTTTCATCAAAATACATTTTAAGAAACTTAGGATCGAGCTTTTGAATATTGGCGATTTGAGCTTTGTTAATGGATTCCAAAAGATTGAGCTGGTTCATGACAAAGACCATATAGTCGGCCGGGACAATTACGTCGTAGCCCGACGCCCCGGCTTGTAACTTAGCCAGAAGCTCCTCATTCGACGAATAATTAGAAACATTCACATGAATGCCTGTTTGCGCCTCAAATTTTTCTAACATCTCATCCGTTACAAAATTGGACCAAATCGCCAAATTTACAATCTTAGGCTTATCTGTCCCCAGCTTAGAATCAGACTTTGAGCAAGATGCCAATAAAACGGACCCAAAGAACAAAACCAGGACAAGTCGAAAGGATTTTATGATTTTCATGGCCTATGCACTATCCGGAACCAACGCGTCAGAAAAGTGAAAATTTGGCTTCCTCATTCAAAAAATCGTTTTCAGCCAGAGGCTTTCTGTTATGGTCTTTCGGATGTTAAGACTGCTTGGGCTTCGCAAGAGTTTCGGGACGATGGAAGCTGTTAAGGGCGCGGATCTTGAAATTCAGGAAGGCGAGTTTTTCTCAATTCTGGGACCGAGCGGATGCGGAAAGACAACGCTTCTTAGACTTCTAGGGGGCTTTGAAAAACCAAGTTCGGGCCAGATTCTTTTGGATGGCCGACGCATCGATCAACTTCCCCCTCACCAGCGACAATGCAATACTGTTTTTCAGCGTTATGCCCTTTTCCCCCATTTGAACGTTTGGAAAAACGTTGCGTTCGGTTTGCAGATGAAGGCCATCAAAGGTCAAGCCCTTAAAACGCGAGTCGACGAAGCCTTGGATCTTGTTCAGATGCAAAGCTTTGCAGACCGAAATATTACGACACTTTCGGGGGGTCAGCAGCAGCGTGTCGCCCTAGCCCGAGCCCTAATCAATCGACCAAAGGTTTTGCTTTTGGACGAGCCACTTTCGGCTCTCGATCTTAAACTACGCCAACAGATGAAGATTGAACTTCTAAATCTTCAACGAAAACTCAAACAGACATTCATCTTTGTCACCCATGACCAAGAGGAGGCTTTAACGGTTTCGGATCGAATTGCCGTTATGAATGAAGGCGTGGTGGAACAAGTCGGGACAGCGCAAGAGATTTACGAATATCCGCGAACGAACTTTGTTTCGCAATTTATTGGAAGCATCAACTGCCTTGAAGCCCGGGTAAATACTTTCACAAACGATAGCATTGCGATCTCATCTGATTTTAAACGAAACTTTTCAGTCCGCGCGCCGCGGGATGGCCTCCGCCCCTTGCCCCAAGTGCAAGAGGGGATGAAAGTTCGACTAATGATTAGGCCCGAAAAATTTAAAATCTTGAAGTCTGCGCCGACGCTAGATCAAAATCATATTGAAGCCTCTATTAAAGAGGTTATGTACAAAGGGCCGTCGACACAGTTTTTACTTCAAGCCAAAGAAAGTCCGGAGACATCCTTCAGCGTCTCGCAATCCAATTCAGCCTTAACGGCCAAAAAAACATTCGGAATTGGCGACCGGGTTTTTATTGCTTGGGCACCTGAGGATTGCATTTTGATGGGCTCCGAAAATGCACTTCCTGTTCATGAGAGTTCCCCTGCGCTGGAGCTGCAAGTTGGCTAAGCAACGAAGCTTCCCACCGCCGGCAGCTTGGCCTGGAATCAGCTGGGCCGGGCTTTTCTTGCTCGCTCCCATGATCATTGTTTTTATCTATAGTCTCTTGGTTAAAGGAGTTTATGGCGGCATCATTTTTGAATGGACGATCAAAAATTATGAACGTGCTTTCGACTGGCTTTACCTGCAAATTTTTTATGAGAGCTTAAAACTTGCGGCCCTCACAACTCTATCTTGTTTGTTAATTGGCTATCCGGTCGCCTATGTTTTGGCGACGGCTACAGCTGGAACGCGCAACACTCTGTTGGTTCTACTGATTATTCCTTTTTGGACTAATTTTGTCGTGCGTACCTATGCTCTTAAACTTTTGTTTAGCGAACAAGGTCCGATCAGCCAAATGGGAATATCATTGGGTTTATGGTCAGAGCCCATAATGTGGTCCAACTCTAGTGGAATGGTTTGGTTTGGAATGCTTACCAATTATCTACCCTATATGGTTCTCCCTTTGTATGTTTCGCTCGAAAAGTTTGATTTTGCTCTATTGGAGGCTGGACGAGATTTGGGAGCATCGGCCTGGAATAACTTTTGGCGCGTCCTGATTCCGTTGACCAAACACGGAATTATTACCGGAAGTATTCTCGTATTTACGCCGGCCCTTGGGGAGTTTTTGATTCCCGATATGCTTGGTGGGGCCAAGGTCATGCTGATGGGCAATTTGATCACGGAGCAATTTTTGAAGATGCGTGATTGGCCTTTTGGATCGGCCCTCTCCATTATCCTCATGAGCGTGGTTGTCTTTGGCTTGGTCACGATCTTAAGAATTTGGATGAAAGAAGATGGCAAATTAAAACCGGAGAAGGCCTGAGATGGAACGCTCTCGCCCATCCCCACCTTGGTTTGCCCAGACTGTAACCGCCCTGACTTTCCTGCTCCTCTACATCCCACTTGTTGTTCTTGTGATTTACTCGTTTGTTTCGATTGATCCGGCCAACGGGCAAGCTCTGTTTTCGCTTGAATGGTATAAACAAGCTCTTCAAGATGATGAATTGCGCCGGGCACTCAATATGAGTTTGTGGGTAGGGCTTTGGTCAACGCTGGGTGCAAGTATCATAGGCACGGCTACGGCCTGGGCCTTGGATCGCTTTAGTTTTCCGGGAAAGCAATGGTTGGATGCTCTGACCCTAGTTCCACTTGTCATTCCCGAAATTGTAATGGCGCTTTCATTATTGATTTGGTTCGTGCTTCTCAAATTTAGCTTAGGTTCTATTTCAATTATTCTGGCGCATATAACTTTTAGTTTTTCTTATGTTGTGATTACGGTGCGGACGAGATTGGCGGATTTTGATCACTCGCTAGAAGAGGCGGCCTTTGACTTGGGGGCAACACCGATTCAGACCTTTGGGCGGGTAAGCTTTCCATTGATATGGCCTGGAATCCTCTCGGGAGCCCTTATGGCTTTTACACTTTCATTCGATGATTTCTTAATTACCTTTTTTACGGCTGGCGTTGGCTCAGACACTCTGCCCATTAAACTTTACTCAATGATCAAGTACGGAATCAGTCCAAAAATTAACGCGCTTTCAACCCTGATTCTGCTTGCAACCATTATTATGGTCATCTTTGCTTTTCGACCAAAGAAATCTAGTCAGAGCCAGACCGAAAAATTAAAGGCAATTGGCTGATTATTTTTTCTTTTCGATATAGCCAGGAAGAGCTTTGGCAGCATCAGAGCGGGCTAACTTCATCCCTTGTTCAATGGCCCGCTTCCAAGAGATTTTCTTTCCGGGCATATCCATTCGTCCACGAAAAAAATCAGCCCACTCAAATTCCATAAATGGAATATCTAATTTCTTGAATCCACCTTTATCACGAACTATGCCCGCCAAACTTCGATACGGGTCATTCTTGATGTCTTCAATCGATGTTAGCTTATCAATAGCCTCCCATCTGATTGACTTGCCCTTTTCATCGACAAGCCTAACCCAATGACGAGAAATAACTTCTTTCCAAAAATCTTGAGGGCTCAAGGACGAAAGATCCCCACGACTTTCATAATAAACTTTTCGAATGCCTTCTTCAAATAGAGCCATGACCGTGTGATGATGATCAAGTAGATGAAATTTTCCGCCGGGACCAATTACAATTGGAACTCTCTTTTTTTTCAAATAACGATCGAGCTTCGCTTTATTGTTCTTAAACTTTCGAATAGCCACTTTCTTGCGTCTAACTTCTTCTCGCCCTACAGCAGCCTGCATCGGAAAAAGTTTCCTAATCTGAATCATGCAATCTGACGCGCTTGCCTGAGCAATCGACGAAAACATAAGAATCAACGTTAACAGCCTTATCGCCCCCGATCTCATTACCAAGGGACTATATTGGGGCTCGATTTAACATGCAAGATGATGGCTGATTCAATTCAATACAGCTTGGGCCTGAAGGTAAATGCCAAGTGGGCTTATCCCTGGCAAAAATTCTGGTATTATTGAAATTTTTAAATCGGCAAAATATTCTTTCCAAATCCTCCCCTGAGGAGACTCTGGAGCACCAAAATACATCGGTAATAGAGAAAATGGATTCATCCCTTGTCCCTGCCAACTCTGATAGACCAGCTCGGAACAATAGAAGTCGGAATCATTCACTACAAATGCCGAATCATAGGGTTTTCCAAAATACCTTCTAATTCGCTTTAAAGCCTCTATGGCCTGGGAACGTAAGCTGGCCGGAAATCGAACAAGGTAGTATCCGTCTTTTTGATCTTCCCCAGACTTCACGCGTTTCAAAAATCGATCGAGACTTATTCTGCTTACGCCGCGCTGAGGCCAAGCTTCAAAGACCCACCACTCACGGCTATCACGATCAAAACTTAAAACCCCAACATGTGACAATCGAGGCGCTGAGACATGAAACTGTTCCAAAGTTACATCTTCGATGGCATCGCAAATTTCACCGCAATCAAGGTCCAAAAAAATCAGATCACCAGAATGTAAATCTGCGGGCCATGCAGGCAGTATAAGCTTCAAAACTAGGATTACAGACAGTAAACTCAAATCGATCCATCTAAATTCAGCTTTGCTCAATTTGTCCATGCTCCACAGCAGAAAATTTGCCCGAAGAATACTCCAGACACTGCTTGACCGGACATTTGTGGTGGCGCGTACAATGAGCCATGATTCAATTGCTTACGGGATCCGCCTTATGGTTGTGCATGGCCGTCAACAACCCACATCAAACACATCCCACTTATACGGGCTCGTCAGGAGTTCTCAAAACTTTCTCGTCGATTCCGAACGCTCCGACGACCTTTGGATTGGCGGCTACGGGACGAATGTTTTTTGCTGACCCGTTTATTGATACTCAAAAGCATAGTCGCACCGCTTTCAGGCTTTCGGCCAATTATACTTTGCCCTTTGAACTTGAAGCTTTCGCAGGTTTCGGATTTGTCTTTAATGAGCACAGCAACGCCGACACTTCACGAAGCGCCACAAGTTTTTTTGAAAATTCGGATATTGGTCTTAAGTGGGGCCATAAAATGGCTGATGATTTTTTTGTAAGCGCTTTTGCCTTTGGAAGGTTTTTCTCTGGCACTCGAGTGGCTAGAAACTCGAGTGGCTTTTCAAGACAGACCTCAGGTCCTATCGGCCAAGGATTTTTGGGATTGGGAACGACTTATAGTTTTCAAAATCAATGGGAAAATTTTCCACTTCGTCTGCATCTTAATCTTGGTTACCGATCACCAAACTCTGACCTCACACCAACCAATAATGCTTCCTTGGCTAATCGCGAAAGTCACATCGAAGTATTTAATATGGACGCGTATGCTTATCAGTCGATCGTCGCGTCTTTTGCGGCCGAAGCCCCCTATCATTGGGTGACGCCCTTCCTCGACTATTCGACGGAATACGCTCTAAGCACCGGCGATGATCCGGTTGTCTACGAACACAATCGCCACAATGTTGCGCTTGGCGTGCGCGCGACTCCGCACCCTGCGGTTGCGATTTTGGCGGCACTTGATCTCGGCTTCAATGGTGATATCAACGGTGCCGGAGTTGCCATCCCCCAAAACACTCCTTGGGAAGTTTATTTTGGAGTTAGCTTCCAGGCTATCGGTGATGGTTTGTTTGCTTCCGAAGGCAGTGTCCGTGGCCGCGTTACAGATGCCGAAACGGGCCTTCCCCTTCCTGATGTTCAAGCCACTTTGGTTGGCGAAGTGACACTACCTCAAGTCACGGATCTTTCGGGATTCTATCAAGTTGATCGCATCGGTAATGGAAATTATCAAATCAGATTTGAAAAACAGGGCTACCAATCTCAGTCTCAGAATTTTGAGATTCGAAATGGTGAGCCTGTTATTTTGGATATTGCCTTAGAAACTCTTGGACCCAAAAAAGGAAATATTCGTGCGAAGATTGTCGACGCGGATACGGGTGATCCCATCGAGAAGGCTATCGTTCAAATTTCAGGAATGGATCGTCCTCTAGCAACGGCGGCGAATGGTGAAAGTTTGGCTCAAGGCTTGAAGGAAGGAACTTATAATATGAGAGTCGAAGCTAATGGCTATGAGCCGGCGGACTTTCCTGTTGAAGTGTTTCCTCGCGAAACCGTTGATCAGACTTTTGCTCTAAAGAAAGCTCTGCCCAAAAATGGTAGTTGCGCAGGAGTTGTCAAAAACAAGGAAGGAACGGGACTTACGGCGGTCTTCACAACGGAAGATGGAAGTATCGCTCCCTTTGGAACCGACCCGCTTACAGGTCAATTCAATCAACCGCTGCCCGAAGGCCAATATCGTTTCAAGGTACAGGCCGAAAATTATTTACCCAAAACCATCGACTGTGATGTCAAGGCAGGCGAGACCACTCAAAATGATGTCAGTCTTGAAAAACCGGAGAAGGCAACGGTCATTGAAGACAAGATTGTTTTGCCGGACGCCATTTACTTTGATTTTGATTCAGACAAGATTCAAAGTCGCTCCTTTGATGTGCTTGATCAAATTGTAGATATCCTGAAGCAAAATCAAAACTTTGGATTACTCCAGATCGAGGGACATACAGACAGTGTCGGAGCCGATGCTTACAATCAAAAATTAAGCGAGCGTCGTGCGAGATCCGTTCGAAAGCGCCTTATCGAAAAAGGTATTTCGTCCAAAAAGCTTCGAGCTGTAGGCTTTGGAGAATCTCAGCCCATTGCCACGAATCTGACGAGCGAGGGTCGAAGCGAAAATCGCCGAGTGGAATTTAATATCATGCGTAGCCAACATGAGCGTTCTCAACCGGATCCTTTGCCAACACCGACTCCAAAGGAGGCTCCGGTTCCTACTGAAGAACCTTCAGCTGAAGAGCCTACAATGGACAGGTTGCCAAGCCCTACTCCTGATGAGGGCACACGTGAGCGCGAAAGCTCTACACCTGATAACGCTCCAAATGAGGCTCCAGCCATGGAGACAGCGCCTTCCCCGCAGGAATTCCCGACGCCCAGCGTTGAACCCAATGGGCAGGAGTGATAGGAAAGGGCTTCATGAGCCCCTCTTCTAAGACAATTTATTGGGATTACAATGCCACCGCTCCGGTTCGAAAGACTGTCAAAACACGAATTGCCGAAGCCTTGGATCGCTATCCCGGCAACCCTAGCTCCATGCACTCACTCGGGCAATCAGCCCGCGCCTATATTGAACGTGTACGTCGCAAAGCTGCCGAGTCGCTTGGCGTGGATCCTGGAGAAGTTATTTTTACGGGATCGGCCACGGAGACAAATTTGTTTGCTCTTCGAGGCTACTGGCTCGCTAACAAAAAATCGGCTTCGCCAACACCCAAAGTTTTGGCTTCCCGAATCGAACATCCTTCCGTTTGTAAAAATCTGGATTTTTTAGCAGAGACCGAGGGCATTGAAATTGTCGAAATTCCCCGGCTTGCTAGTGGCCTTACTGATTTTTCAAAAATGGAAGAACTGTTGAACAGTCAAAAATTTTGGTTGATCAGTTTGCATGGCGCTAGCAATGAAACTGGCATCATTCAGGATTGGAACAAAGTCGCTGGGCTCGCCGCTCGCTATAGGACCCCTATGCACTCCGATATGGTGCAGTTTTTTGGCCGAATGCCTTTGAGTTTTCAAGGATCGCCACTGAATTCGGCGACCATTTCCTTTCACAAAAGTGGTGGCGTACGTTCGTGTTCACTTTTTTATTTGAAAAAAGACACCGCGTGGATCCCTTGCTTAGTTGGTGGCGCTCAAGAGAAGAAACGCTGGGCGGGAACCGAAAATATTCTTGGCATTGCCAGTATCGACGCACTTTTTGACGAGTTACCCGCCATGATCGAAGGCTACCAAGGACCTGTCCGAAAAATCCGCGATGAATTCGAACAGCGGCTCATGAAAGCCGTACCCGAAGTAAAAATTGTCGGTCAAGACGTCGATCGACTCCCCAACACTTCATACTGTATTTTTCCGGGCTTACCTTCGGATGCGCTTTTAATGGCCCTGGATGTTTCGGATATTTGCGCCAGTGCCGGATCGGCTTGTTCCTCTGGACTTTCGCTTCCCTCCTCAACCCTACAAAAGCTAGGTTATTCGCAAAAGGAGGCTCAATCGGCAATTCGCTTTAGCTTAGGGGAAACTTGCTGTGATACTCAAATTGATAAAGTCATTGAGGTGATCCAGACGGCGATTGCTAGATTCAAAACCAAGTAAATGAAAACTGCTGCACTTGATGATTTGATTGCTCACTTAAGCCGCCTTCCTAGTATCGGCGAACGAACGGCCACACGATTGGCTTTTTATTTGTTGCGAGCCAAGCCTCAGTTTAGGGAGGGCCTCTCTCGCGCCATCGAACGTCTGCAAGATATTGTTCTTTGCTCTCAATGTCGCACGGTTACGGAGCAAAACCCCTGTGCGATTTGTTCGAGCCATGTTCGCCAGCAAAAGCATCTTTGTATTGTCGAGAAAGCTTCGGATATTTATTCGGTCGAGCGCCTCGGCAGCTATCGTGGAAAATATTTTGTGCTGCATGGCCTCTTAAACCCGATGGAGGGCATCGGCGCCGAAGATTTGGGCCTGCAGCGTCTTATGGAACGTTTCCAAAACGATCGGCCTGAGGAGATCATTCTGGCCCTCAATCCTACCGTCGAAGGCGATGTTACAAGCTCTTATCTGCTTCGACTCCTGTCTCCCCTCCAAATCCCCATCAGCCGACTGGCCGCGGGCCTACCCATTGGAAGCGAATTGGAGTTTGCGGATCAAATTACTTTAGGAAAAGCCTTTGAAGGTCGCACCAGGCTTCGTTAGCATGTTGATATGCCAAAGAAGTCCAAGAAAGTTGCTTCGCGCCCAGCCAAACTGAGCTGGGACACTCAAGCACTCCAAATCATGAATGATATTCTGCGTCGAGGACGAGTAAGTCGCGCTTGTCTATTTGTACTCAGCTCCAATGGCGATCTTGTTTTACAGGCAGGTTCTTGTAAGGGCCTCGACTTTACATCAATAGGCGCTTTGGCCGCCGCCGCGGAAGGTGTGAAACGCCAATTAAGTGCTCTACTCTCTTCCAAGACTGAGAGCATAAATTTTGGTGACGAAAAATCTGGATTTTGGATGCGCAATATAAATTCATGGTTTGTTGTTGGCGTTCGGCTTCCTACAAAGACTAAGGGCCTCGATAATTTTTACAAACATTTAAAGAAAAAACGTCCAGAGGAACATTCTAAGCACTCTCGCCAAAATACGGCTGAGGCGTTGGACGGACTATCGGGAGAAGCGGTTGAAGCAGCTTTCAATAAGGATTAAGCTGACGGGAATAAGAAATGTCTTTTATTAATTATTCAAATAGAGAAATCAACTGCAAGATCGTCTTCTACGGACCAGGACTTTGCGGCAAGACCACCAACCTGCAATTTGTTTACAAAAAGACAGCGCCCAAGGCCAAAGGCAAGATGATCTCCCTGGCTACCGAAACGGAGCGAACATTATTTTTTGACTTCCTTCCCTTGGCGCTGGGCGAAATCCGCGGATTCAAAACCCGCTTTCACCTCTATACCGTGCCCGGACAAGTTTTTTATGACGCCAGTCGAAAGCTGATTCTTAAGGGGGTAGATGGAATTGTGTTTGTCGCGGATTCCCAAAAAGATCGACTGGATGCCAATCTGGAGAGCATGGAAAATTTGAAGATCAATCTTAAGGAGCAAGGCTATGAGCTTGAGGATCTTCCCTATGTGATTCAGTACAATAAGCGAGATTTACCCAATATTTCGCCTGTCGAGGATCTTCGGCGGCTCTTGAACCCCAACGGCGTTCCTGACTTTGAGGCCGTCGCCGCCGAAGGAAAGGGCGTTTTTGAGACCCTTAAATCCGTGGCCAAGCAGGTTCTCTTGGAACTTAAGAAAGAGAAGAAATAGACTTTCAAAATTTTCCGTGATTAGTTTTCAGGATAACTCTGCCCGGGCAGAGTTAGATTCCTCGGTCTCAGCGGCTGCACCTTAGGTGCACAACATAAACCAGTTTGCTCTAGCCCTGAGCCGAAGTTAAAGTAGAGCAGACATCAGATTCCCAGGTAGCTCAGGGGT
Organism: Deltaproteobacteria bacterium CG11_big_fil_rev_8_21_14_0_20_45_16; assembly: GCA_002787535.1. GTDB lineage: Bacteria > Bdellovibrionota > UBA2394 > UBA2394 > UBA2394 > 1-14-0-20-45-16. Next base: position 580 of record PCXB01000072.1, on the reverse strand, counting down.
AGAGCAGGTGGCTGTTAACCACCTTGTCGGGGGTTCAAATCCCTCCCTGGGAGCCATTTTATTCAAATAAATTTGAATCAGTTAACCAGGTCGGCGCTTCGCGGCTTACTTCTCGCGGCTCAGTCCCTGGGAGCCATCTCACTACGGGGCAAATCATGGGAAGAGTTAACACCCAAAACTCGCTTAAAGCTCTATGTCATTTGCTTCCTCATAAACAAAGAGCTTCTTCTCTTAACACCAGACTCGATCATTCAAATTTTAAATCAGCATATTTATGAAAACCCAGAGGGTTTCAAGGATTCAGTTTTATCCGCGCTTGAAACTAATCGGTATAACGAAGCTACGATCATTAACATCGGGCGATTAGCGCACAAATCTTATTTGGCTAAGCAACAAAAAATGGCACCATCCTTGCCAGATGCCATTCCAGCATAAATTTTCAACCCAACTCAAAAATGAGTTGAGGCGCTTGGAACAAGGAAACAGAAGTTCGAGCGCATCCCCTACAAAACATTCGAACCCACTGATTTCCAGGGGTTATCGAATTTGTACTCTAAACAAGCGTTCCGGAATTCATCCA
>PCXB01000081.1 GCA_002787535.1 Deltaproteobacteria bacterium CG11_big_fil_rev_8_21_14_0_20_45_16 | reverse complement strand
AGTGGCCCTACGCCACCCCAAATACATAACTTATTTCACCCCTCAAAGTAGGTCGAACGAGCGCGGACAGGACACCGCAAGAGAGAGAACAAAAAGTTGAGGAGAACAACTCAAGGGCGCTAGAACGACTGCTTGATTCAATCAAACAGTTTTCGAAGGACTTTTGTGCCTCAATTCACTGTGAAAGACATGGTAATAAGATCGATTTGTACCTGCTGCCTGAATTCACAGATTATGTTCGCACTTTAATCGCTGATGCTACCGCACTACCGGAAGAAGTTAGGGCTAGATTTAATCTAGGCGAAGAAGATCTTAGCGTATCATATCAAACTGATTTTGACGGCCTCCCCTTTCCAAAAGGTCGAATATTTCAGATCTTACACAATGTTTCACAATATAAACTGTTTCCTCAATCAAAGGCCCTGAACATTGATTATGCGCAATCACTTTTGAGTCAGTTAAAAGAGCTTTGTTCTGATTTAAAGATCCAATCGAAGCCTTGGATAATTTCATATAAAAAGCTTACTAAAGAGTTTAAGCCCGAATTTCAAGAGCTATGTTCTAGGGCTGGGTTTCAATGGAATCCTGACGTTTACCTTGGGGCTGCAAGAGGTTTGGATTCTATGAAGGAAGAGGACATTGTCGTATTCGGCAGTCTCTTTCCAAGTGACGCTGAAGTGGACAATTCCAATGTTAGCTCCTTCGGTTCGGTAGTCGATTACAGGCATAGTGATACATATTTAGTCTGGGGCAAGCATGAAAACGAACTTGTTTTGAAAGAGATTGATTCCGAGATTGTAGGCACCAGTGGATGGATTTCGAAAATGAGACCAGACAGGGGTGGTTCTGGAAGGAAGATTTACTCAGAGCAACTTATACAGGCCATCAGAAGCCGATACATGAGAAACAAAACCAACGTGATTATTTTTTGTCCGTACTCTCTGGCAGATTACGGCATTGCAGTTCATGCCCTGTTTAGAGACGCTACCGAAAGGTACCCAGAAGGGTTTTCAATCGGTGTTCTTATCGATGATCTGAAGGATGCGGCTGAGAAGAACGAAGGTCGTCTAGGCTTTGAAATGGCCAAAAAAATGTACATGGAACAACTTAGAAAGCCGTACCAAGGAACGATAAAAGCCTTCGCGCAGATGGTTAATCGGCGATTGAACGAAAGGGAATTTCGATTCACTGGTTCTGAAAAGCATAATTCTTTAATCTTAAAAAGTAAGACCAGCAGCAAAAGATAGCATCATGATTTGAGCCACTACAAACAATCCACAAAAACGCACAGGCCGCTATACTTAAACGGTTTCTGTGCGGAAACCGCAAAGCTCAACAATCACATGTAGTTGCGTGTAGTGTCTGGATTGAAAAAATCTGTTTCTGATGCTTGGGAAATCTGTGAAACCCGGTCAAAAACTTGACCAGAGGGCCCTTAAGTGCGACAGGGGTGCCATTTAGGAGGTTTAAATTCGCGTCCGTCGCTAGTTGCAATAGTCAGGTGAACTCTGGGTCGAGAAGCATTGGGGCTTACTTCAGGCCGTCTACTGCTTTACACGGACAAAATACTTGCCTAATTTCCATATTAGAAGCTCGAGTGGTGGAACTGGTAGACACACAGGACTTGAGAGTGGTTGAAATTATTGAATTTCGACTAAATTTGAGCCTTTCTTAGGAAACTTTGAAAGTGGCAGGTCGGGATAACGGCGAAACCTGTAAAATGGCAACGCCGTGGGAATACGAAAGTGTAGCCCGTAGAGACTAGATACCGACCCACCTAAGAACTGCATGGTTTACGGTGAAGACATAGTCCAGACCACGAACAGCTTTTTAGTTGGCGGTGAAAACCGAGGTGGTAAGAAAATCCTGGGCCCGTTAAGGGCGTGCCGGTTCGATTCCGGCCTCGAGCATAACCTAATAATTTTATTAAGTTTTTTCTATTTCTATTTCTATTCCATATATAATTCGTGCCTCTTTAGAAGCTGGAAGGACATCGTTTACTGACCTTATGTAGCAGTTGCCATCCTTCATTCTGACCAGGATATCACCATTTTTGCACCTAGTCGGTAGCACGACCCCTTCTTTACCGGTCTTTCTACAGATTACTTTGCATCCAGGAGAAAACATGAGGTTACTTCGATTTGCTCAAAACAGACTTCATCAGGTCAATGGACTCTGGAGTTAAAATAAATCCAGAATAATGCTTCTCAGCTATCGTGACAGAGTCACCAAGAGCCTGGGCGACCTGGCTTAGACAAGAACCCGCCCTATGCCCACGTTACATCTAAGTTTTGTTTTTCTAGCTCTAACTCATAATTGTAGAAAACGGGACCCACAACGAGACCCTCAAGTCGAGAGTCGAGGCTTGCGATGCCATTTTCCAGATTTGAAAGATCTCGAACCAGCTCGTTTCCCGTCCATGACAAGATCCTAACCCAATCATTGTTTGGCACAGTCGACACGATATAGAGCTCTTGAATCATGATGAGACAAAGACGAGCTGAGTTTGCTAGAGGTAAAAGCGCTTCAAGTAAAGCTCTTGCCTCTTCCAGTCGACCTTGCTCATAGGATTTCTTGAGGATCCCAAGGCTATCCATAAACTTTCTAATTTCGTCCGTCAGGGGTGAGCTTGGATTAGCCATGTCTAAATTAGTCAGACTCTGATCTTGGAGTTGAACTCTTTCATAAAACGCGCGTCGGATAGCCTCTGAGAAGCGCGACTCTCTGGCTTCTAATTCGCGAAGGGCATCTAATTGATCATAGAACGCTAAGGATTTGAAGCAACCTTTTACAAGCGACTCAACTTCGTTCAACTCGAAAAAGTTAGGCCGGAGAGACTCATGTTCTATAAACGCAATTAATTTTGAATCCCAGAATCCATGGCCGGCTAAGAAAATGGACGTCATAAACTGAGCTTCCTGGCCAAACTCAACTGTCTTGTCCCATGCGGCAAGAATTCTAGTCCGCTCTTCATCTGTATAGAGAAAGCTTGGAACTGGGATAGTCTCTTTGCTGGAGAGAAAAATTGGAGTGCGGGCGAAAAACTGGAGACCGAGTGGCTTCTCCTTGCTCCTCTTTTCTTTTGGGCGCCGAATGCTGCCATCTATATGAACGAAACACTTGTAGGCGCGTTGCTCATCACCTTTTCGTTTGTGATTCCGATGAGTATGGCCATGCCGGGTCCCGATGTGCCTCCCGGATGGTCCTACAATCCTTCGACCTGGATCCAAAGAGCGCCGATTATCTTGCTCGGCCTCATTGGATTCTTTCTCGCGCGCCCGATGGCTGGCTACCAACTGGGCTATATCGACTGGGTATGGGAGCCGTTCTTTTCAGGCACACGAGGCAATGGAACTGAAACGATTTTAAGGTCAGAAGTTTCCCAAGCTTGGCCCCTCTCAGATGCGGGTTTGGGAGCGGCAACCTATCTCATCGAAATATTATCGACCTTCATGGGGGATACGAAACGCTGGCGAACGATGCCGTGGATGGTTGCGATCTTTGGCTTTGCGGTGATTCCGCTTGGTGTCACAAGCATCGTTCTCGTCATTATGCAACCTGTCGCGGTAGGCACCTGGTGCACACTTTGTTTGATTACGGCGGCCGCCATGCTTTTGATGGTTCCTTTAGCACTCGATGAGGTCATCGCGATGATTCAGTTTCTCAATCACAGCCGCAAACAGGGAAAGTCCGTGTGGCGTACCTTTTGGAGAGGAGGAACCCTTCCCGACGCGAGCGAAACACCGCGTGAAGACCGAAAGCCTCGTTGGACGCTTTCTCCCATGCTTTGGGGAGTGACCTCAACGTGGAATCTTTTGCTCTCTATCGCCGTAGGCGTCTGGCTTCTCTTTGTACCGGATCTTTTTGGAGCTTCGAAACCCTTCAGCGACAGCCTTCATCTTTCGGGTGCTCTGGTTGTAACACTTGCTGCGATTGCGCTCGCGGAGGCAGGAAGAAGCGCACGGTTTCTCAACGTCCTTATCGGAGCTTGGCTCGTTGTAGGTTCTTGGTTTCTTTCGACAGAATCTCAAACGGCGCTTTGGAACGCCGTGATCGCGGGTGTGGCATTAATACTCTTGAGTCTTCCTCTCGGAAAGATCCGAGATCGATACGGAAGTTTTGATCCATGGGTCGTGTGGGGCTCACGATATTTTCGAACAAAGATGCCGCCTTCCCGACAGAAGATGGCGCATCGGTGAAAGGAAAGGACTGAATCCGAGGAATACGAGGATTCAGCTACCCAGGTTCGACCGGAGAGCGGAATCTTCGGCGGAAGCGCAACTCGAAAGGAGATTTTTGTATGACGACAGAGAAACTCACGATCGTATTCGTGCTTTCCGTGTTCGTACCCTTGTTAACTTTGGCACAAGAACGTGGTGGTGAAGGAATGATGAATGGAATGAGAATGAATGGCATGTGCCCGATGTGTGGCCCTGCGGGAATGATCTTAGGCGGATTACTCACCAT
>PCXB01000011.1:19985-37620 GCA_002787535.1 Deltaproteobacteria bacterium CG11_big_fil_rev_8_21_14_0_20_45_16 | reverse complement strand
GGTGCGAACTTACAGCGGGAGGCTCCCTGCTGAGTTACTCAGATCCACGTGATTGAGCATGAGGAGTAACTAAAGATCAAGGTAGGTCGCTCGAGGGGGCTGGTAACATCCCTCCCAGATTGATGATTGTCACTCTCTTTTCGTGAGGCGTTGTTCTGACGAATTGAGGGAACAGAACCCGGCTTATAGCTTTTGGCCCTTTTAAATTTTTCAGGTTTAGGCCCGCCTCTCAGCGAGCCGTAATAATAAATTCAGCGCGTCTATTGTATCGATAAGCTTCGGAACTGCTCGAGGGGTCTAGGGGCCTTTCTTCCCCCCAACTTTTAATTTGAAGCCGCGAGCGGGCAATTCCCGAGTTAGAAACATAATCGATCACAGCTTTGGCTCGACGTTCGCCAAGAGCAATATTGTATTCCGAGCTGCCTCGTTCGTCCGTATGACCTTCGACTAAAACCCTTACCTGCTTATCTCGGTTCATTTTTTCAATATTGTAGTTAAGCGTGTCATATTCAGATTGTTGAAGATTGGCCTGATCAAATCCAAAATGCACCCTTCTCAAGGTGCCCAGGCCGAGGCCGCCATCTTTTGTTTCGCCGGTACCATAGGGCGAAACGGATCGGGCTGACTGAGATTTACCTGAACAAGCTGTCATGAGGAGGGTCAATGAGGCAATGGTGATAAGGCCTAGAAGAGGCTGAGTGAGGCGGCTGGTCATGAAGAACTCCTTGTCATAAGTTGGAATCGCATCCTGCGCGAACTGTGTGTATGCAAACTATGTTCCGTAGGTTGGATTTGAGAAATAATTAGTACTTAGCGGCGGCACTCGACCATGAACTCGGGCAAAAACTCCCGAGTCTTACAAAAAATGTAAAGTTTATAAAACCTCTCCCCATGTCGGATGCAATTTAGTCAGAGTAGCGTGGGTCGAGGAGGTCGCGGATGGAAGCTCCAAAGAGGGAGAAAGATAGGGTCATCAAGAAGAGCGCGCCTCCGGGAAAGACGGCCAGCCACCAGGCGTCCAAAAAATGGTCCTTAGCTTGTTTTAAGAGCTCGCCAAGGCTGGCGACATTGATGGGTTCGCCAAATCCTAAAAACGACAGCGCTCCCAAAGAGATAATTGTGCTGGATAAATCAAATGGCACGTAAATAATTACGGGGGTCAAGGAATTGGGTAAGAGATGCCTAAAAAAGATACGCGTTCGTGAGGCGCCTAGAGCTTTTGCAGCCAAGACAAACTCCTGGTTTCGAAGCTTGAAAAATTCCGCGCGCACAAAGCGACAATAGGGAATCCATCCCGCCAAGGTCATAACAAAAAGTAAAACACCATAGCCCTGAGATAAAAAAGCCAAGAGCGTAAGTTGCAGTAAAAAGATGGGAAAGTTTCCAATAATTTCCATGACCCGAGATAAGACCAAGTCAATCCACCCGCCAAAAAATCCCATAATGCCGCCAATGATCGTTCCAAGAATCAAACAGATGGCCACAACAGCCAGAGAAAAATACAGCGAGTTACTGATCCCGTGGACGAGTCGTGCAAAGACATCGCGTCCAACATAATCCGTTCCCATTAAATGAACTTGGTCGGGAGCTGCCAAAAATTCCGTCTCAAAAATATCAGCAGTTTCGGGGCCGAATTTAACGAGTGGAAAAAAATGTCCAGTCTCGGCATTATTGGCAATCCAGGGTGCACAGATGGTAAGGAGAACAAATAGAAAAACAAAACTCCCAGAGATCCAAGCTAGTTTTGGAATTTGTTTCAAAAACCTCATCATTCTCCATCAATCAAAGCTAATTCTTGGATCCACGATCACATACAAAAGATCTGACAAAAATATTCCCGCTAGAGATAAAAGCGAGCCGATTGTAAAGTTAGCCATAATCGTCGGATAGTCCCTCTGCAAGAGTGATTCAAAGGACAACAAACCCAGACCAGGAATTGAAAATAAAACTTCGATAATAACGCTTGCGCCTAGAATTCCCGGAAGCATCGCTCCGACGATGGTTACTGTTGGGATCAAACTATTTCGAAAGGCATGTTTCATGAAGACAAGCCATTCGGGTAGTCCCTTGGCTCGAGCCGTTCGAATATAGTCTTGATTGAGAGCGTCCAAGATGGAGGCGCGCTGTTGCTGCGCGATAAAAGCCAAGCCACCAAGTGAATAGCAAATACAGGGAAGTACAAAGTGATGCAGTCGATCCAAGATTTTTCCCACCAGACTTAAGCTGGAATAGGCGTCCGATTGGATGCCATAGATTGGAAATAAATTTAAAAACTCACCACCCCCAAGAAAAGTAAGCAATAGGATGCCTAATACATAAGAAGGAAGAGCATAAAAAGCGATGCTGCCAAAAGCCACACTTCGATCGAGCCAAGTATTGGGGTGGGCCCCACTCAAAAGACCCAAAGGAATGCCTAATAAAAGGGCTATGATAATCCCGCTTATTCCAAAGATCAGCGAAATCGGAACTCGTTCGGCAATCTTGCTAATGACGGGTCGATGATCGGCAAACGAAGTTCCAAAGTCCAGGCGGGCAATATCTTTAAGCCAAAGGCCGTATCGAACCAAGATGGGTTTATCCAAATGATATTGGACTCGAAGTCGCTGGATGACCTCTTCAGAAACTGCAGACTTCTCGCCCAACGAGCCATCCTTGCCGCGTTGAATCTTCATCTCCAAAGGCGATCCCGGTGCCAACTGAAGCATAACAAAAGAACAAAGTGTAATGCCCCAAAGGGTCAAAAAGAGTAGTAAAAATCTTTTGAGAATATAGGCTTTCACATCACTCGCTTATTGAGCTTCAAGTTTTCCATAGAGCTCCAAGCCAGGTGGCGTAAAAAACTTATCTCCATCGGGACCCAGAACTCCAATGGGTAGGACGCCACGAAATCTTTTAGAGGCCACTAATAGATTTGGTCGTTCAAAGACAAAAACATAGGGGGCCTCTTCAGCAAGAATTCGAGAGAACTCTTGATAAAGTTTGTTTCGCTTTGTTTCATCGAGAGTTGTGCGCGCTATCGTTAAAATTTCGTCTACTCGCTCGTTCTTATAATGAATTCTATTACTGCCGCCTTTAACACTCTGACTAGAATGCCAAATTTGGTAGGGGTCACTGTCAAGAGAGCTCCCCCAAGCCATCATATGTGTATCAAAGTTTCCTTCCGTAATGTCCTTAAGAAACACGGTCCATTCAAGAGCCTTAAGATCCATTTGAATCCCAGCGCGTCGCAGGGCCTCTCGGTAAATTAAGGCAATTCGTTCAACTTCATCCGACTGAGCCGTAAATAAGATTTCAAATTTAAAAGGTTGTCCCGCTTTATCCAAAAGCCCATCTCCGTCCGAATCCGTCCAGCCCTCCTCTTTTAGAAGCTTTAAGGCAGCTTCCTGGTCGTAAGGAATGGGTTTAATACTCGGATCGAGTTTCGGGCTACCTTGAGGGAGCGGACCTACAGAGAGTGTCATCAACTCTTTGTACATTTTCTTGTTGATCTCTTCGCGAGGCAAAAGCATGGCGAGAGCCTGACGAACTTTCTTTGATTGAAACATTTTGCGTTGGAGATTCCATCCTATAAATCGAAAACCATTGCCATCGGGAGTGGAGTACTTGAGACGGTAGTATTTACTTTCGAATTCTGGTCCGACAAAGTCTTTTACATATTGATTAGGGTTGGGGCTAAGAATATCAATTTCCCCTTTTTTAAGCGCCATGGCCGCAACAGATTCCTCCATAATAATTCGGAATATAATCCGTTCAAAATTATAGGAGTCCTTCCATTCGGGAACAGACAGTCCCCAGTAATCTGGGTTACGCTTGAGCTCGATACTTCGGCCCTGATCCCATTTCTCGAGGATATAGGGCCCTGATCCGACTGGCGCCCGATTCTGGGGGAGTGTATTGAAGTCACCTTTGGCATAAATATGCTTGGGGAGGACTTCATACAGACCGAGCATAATTAAATGACGAAAGTAAGACTCTGAAAGATAAAACCGAACCTGATAAGGCCCGATGACTTCGACCTTCTTGAGACTCTGAAAATAATTTTGAATATGAGCGGCGTCAACCTTTGGATCTTTGATTAAATCAAAGCTGAATTTTACATCTTCCGCTGTAACGGGAGACCCATCATGAAATTTTGCATTCTTGCGGATGAAAAAATCATACTCCAGGCCAGAGTCCGAAATTTTCCAAGACTCAGCAAGCCGTCCCGTTGGCTTACCTGTCATGGCATCCCAAAAAAGTAAGGTATCAAAAACGAGAGGAAAAATCTGAGTAGCATAACCGTCGGTATTCAAGACGGGATTAAGGGTGTCGGGATTGGCAGAAAGCCAAGAAATCATCCAATCGTTCTTAACAGGAGGCCCACTATAATCACTTTCGTTGATGGCGGATGCTTTTTCCGATTTATTGCAGGCCGTGAGAGGCAGTAAAATAACCAAAATTAAAAGAGCATAAAATTCATTCTTCACATCTTTAAGTCTACAGATCGAGGTCGAGTCGGATCAATCGAAACAAACTGGAGAAGAATGAGGCCGAGCGCAAAGAAGGCTGCCAGAGAGAGGATGCTCCAACGCACATCGCCAGTCATATCGCGCACAAGCCCAAAAACCAGAGGACCTAGTATTGAGCAGAATTTTCCGGAGAGTGCATAGAGCGAAAAGTATTCCGACTGACGGCCCTCTGGAATAAGTCGTGTAAAAATCGAGCGTGATAGGGCTTGAGACACACCAAGAACGACGGCAACGGCGGCTCCTAAAACCCAAAAATCCAGAGCCGTTTCCATCATGCTTGCATAAAAAATGATGCCGAGCCATATCATCAAAGAAAGGCTTAGGAGCTTTTTGGCGCCCGTCCATTTGGTGATACCAATCATTAGTCCGGTAAGAGGCCAACCCAAGAATTGAATTAGTAAAAGTGTTCCGATAACAGTTTCGCTACCCAACTGAAGGGCTTCTTTGCCAATGATGGCGGCCATCGATATCGTTGTAGAAATGCCATCATTGTATAAGGCAAAGCTAATGAGAAAGATGAGAGCCATCGGGTAGTAAACCATGGATCGAAGACTAATCCAGATGCTCTTGAGGGAGGAGAGGCCCAGACGAACCTTGGATCGCAGATTGGCAGATTCTTTGATGCGAACGAGCGAGGGGAATGTCCAAAGCATCCACCAGATGCCGACAACGACAAAGCTCGCTCGAGTTCCCGAAGCCGCGGAGCTTAGGCCAAACCAATCATGTTTCATGATCATTATTAGGTTGAGGGCTAGGATAAGTCCCCCACTGATGTAGCCCCAAGCAACAGCCTTAAGAGATAAGTTATCCCATTCGGAGTCTGGAGCGACTTCAGCCAGTAACGCATTGTAAAATACATTACTGCCAGAAAAACCAATATTGGCGATGACAAAAAATCCCAGCGCCCATAACCAGTCGCCAGTGAATCCAAGAAGTATCGTGGCCATAGCGCCGAAGGCAGTGAAGATTCCCAGCATGCGCTTGCGATAGCCTCTATAGTCAGCCCATTGCCCGATAAGCAGGGACAATACGAGCGTCAGCCCGATGCTTAAGGAAACGGCATACCCCCAGATCGAAATGGCAGATGTCTTCCACGATAAAAAACCAAGATCAATTGTAATGCCTTGCGGGGGAAGCAAAGAGGGAAGGTATTGAGGAAATACGGCTGCAAGCACTGTGGTCGCAAAAGCACTATTGCCGACGTCAACAAATATCCAAGAAGATTGAATTTGCCTTTTCGAATAAGACTTCTTTGATAGGGACTGGATCAATCAGAGTGTCCTGACTCAATTTCAAGATCGAGTTGGAATCTTTTTTTCTTAAGGCGTTTAAGTTCTCTACGCAGTTCTTTTCGACCGGCATAAGGAAGGCTTTCGACCTTTGTAAGTCCTTCCGTAATTTCCACTAACGAATTTAGTTTTTCAAAATTTTCTTTTTTCGTCATTTCGCTTTGATCGGGATTGAGAACCCGAATTTTGATCCGAGCTTCTGTAATGCTCGGATTAATTCCTCGAAACACATTTTTATCTTCCATTTTCTGCAAAATGTTTAGTATTCGATTTGAAAATCCTGAAACTGAATCATCTTCAAGGTTGGACGAAGATTCGGTCACGATGGGGATGTGGTGCGAGCTGCAGCTCACCATGAACAAACCAAGATATCCAAGCAGAAATAACTTCGACCAAAGCCTATTCATCCAAAATGCATTCATCAGGGCAAAAACTTTCCTGGATTTTTTAATTTTTGAGGGAGGTATTCATCGATCACATAGTTGAGCCCATGTTTGGCAAGTGCCTGCTGTTCGGCACGAACACCCATTTTAACCATACTTTCGATTGCATTGACCCAAGCTTTATGGGCCTTAAAGAATGGATCATTCTTGATCGCGTCGCGTGCTCGCTTGATATCCACGTCTTTTAGCGGGTGCGTGGGCAATTCATAGTCCTTTATATCTTGGGGCGTTATGCCGAGAAATGTAGCCTGAGGAACGCAAAAATACTGATTGATATGAGCAGCGTTTCCAGAACCCACCTTAAGAGTTCGATAAATATTGGCAATTCCGTAGGGGTCACCATCGACAAAGGTATAGACGGGAATTTTTTTAGAATCTGCCAAGCGGCGAACAAATCGACGGCAGGCTCGCGTCGGAACCCCTCCCATTGATATCAAAACGCAGCTGGCAGTCTTCCAATAGTTATGAGCCACTAGCCGCTGAAACATACCCGCAGTTTCAATGCAAAGAATAAATTTAGCGCTAGTTTCGAACTCCAAATGCTCCACTGAAATTGGGATTGAATAAGCACCAGAGCCGAAACCCGTACAATCAATTCGAATAGGTTTTTCAGTATTTCGATCGCGGTCAATGACAGTTAATTTGCCGGCGACTTCTCCTCCTTTTTCCTCAGGAATAAATCGAAGTTGCTCACGATTCACGCCCATCATAGCTTCAATGTCATCCATGACGGTGTCACTTTCAGTCTGTTCGTCAAAGCGCGCTTCACTCCAGTTTTTCGAAATATAATACATTTCTCGCTTGGAGGCATGATCGTTGGTTTCGATAAGTTCTTTAGAGGAAGCCATCATCTTAAGCGTCTGCGCAAAACCCTTCACCGTATTGTAGGTGAGTGTACGAATTTTGTATTGATTTGCGAGTTCCAAAAATCCAGTTTTCGCTTTGTATTTCACATTGGAAAGCGAGCGGATAGGGAGTTTCAACGATGGCTTCTGTTTTTTTAGAGCCTTTTGATAAACATCCTTAGCCGTGTCTTCGATACCTTGAAGTGCCTTTGAATCTTCTTTTTTAACTTTACTGCCTTTAGCCATTGAATTCTCCTTTACGCTAGGCTTCGATTTTTGATTTTTCGAGAGTGTCTCGAAGGGTTTCAATCAAAGTATCTTTTTGCTTGTCGCTTAACTTTAACATGTCCTGAAGAGCCTCACCGATAAAAGGAATATAGGTGTCAATATAGTTTGCTTTTCTTGCGGCTTCAGCCGCTCGATAGCGTTTCGACAAATGAATAGAAAGTTTTCGCGCACAATCTTGGATCGCCAGGCGAATTTCTTGCTTAATTTCGGGATAATCCGCTATGGCCTCCTTACTCTCGGAAGTAAAGGGCACCCAAACACTGGCCACATGAACCAAGACAGCCACCGGGCCTACAGGCAAAGAATTTTTTGACTGATTAAGACCGTATTTTTTCCAATCGATCCGACCCAAGACGCGCGTCGTTGCACACGCGGCTGGCTGAAACAATAATGGAACGCGATTGGCAAATCGAAATACTTGCATAGGTTCATCAGCTCCCAGTTCCCCACCAAATGCTAAAGCACATTCGACAATGAAAGGATTGCCACGATAAACGCTGGGGCTTCGAGTTGTTGCCGTAAAAAACTCGGCGCCTGTTTTTTGTCGCAAGGTCTCCATGATAAGATTCTCGCCAATGGGTACGACGCAATCTGTTGGGGGATTCATAATTTCGACTTTTGGAATCGATTCATGAATCTTGTTCAGAGATTCTGGGGCCAACTTGGCAATAGCCTGATCTTTGACGCCAGCTTCTTTCAAGATCGCCTCAGCAACTTTGTCCGACACCCGAGAAAAGTCCGTGCACAGAAATTTCTTAATTGTCTTGGCGCTCGTTTCTGATGCGAGTCGATGAAATTGGCCCAACTCGACGCCATACGGGTGGGGTTTAATTTCCTTTGGAATTTCTGGCAAATCTTTTGTTTTGGCCGGAAAATCAAATTTTTGTCCGTCAGGATCAATATAACTGAGATGAGCATGAGGGTTGCTCAAAGTGTTTTGCAAAATGAATTCGTCGACCGAAGATTTGCCGCGCTGGTAGCGGCCCTCAAGAGTAATTTCGACAATCGTTCCAGACTTAAAAGTTTCAGGCCACTTAACTTCTTTTTCGGCCAGGACCACGGGCTTGTTTGATTTGGTATCAATCTGAAGTTCGATAAAATGGGCGAGATCTTTCTTTGGCAGCTTGGAATAAATTCGAACGGGAATTCCTGTGGTCATTTGTCCATACATTCCCGCTGCCGAAATCCCGATCCCTTGCTGTCCCCGAGACATTTTGAGGCGGTGAAATTTAGAGCCATAAAGAAGTTTAGCGAAAATTTTAGGAATCTGAGCCGGAAGAATTCCCGGCCCATTATCGATGATTCGCAATAGAAATCTTTCGGTAGGCGTTGGAGCACGTCGCTTGGATTTCTTAGTTAAGGCAGCCTCTTTTTCCTCTTCTGTTGACTCCGCAAGTTTCTCAGATAATCGCTTAAGCTCAACTCGAACGACGGGAAGAATCTCAGCCTCTTCGCAGGCATCCAAGCTATTATCAACAGCTTCTTTGACCGCGGTGAGAAGCGCTTTGCGGGGGTTGTCAAATCCAAGAAGGTGGCGGTTTTTTGCAAAGAACTCAGATACGGAAATCTCTCTTTGGCGTTTGGCCATACTCTCGGCATCTTCACCAGATCGAGCCGCGCTCGATCGCTTCTTGGCCTTTTTTTCAAGATCTTCGTCTGTATCTTTAAATTTTTCGCTTTTGGCCGCTCTCGCCTTGGCAAGACTCGCCTTTATTTGGGGTTTCTTGGATTCTTCTTTTTGCTTATTTTTTGTATTTTTTGCCCTCGCCATATGGCATCAAATTAAACAGAAGGTTTGAAAACCGCAATGAAATTAAGGGCTTCTCAATCGTTCTCCTGCCGCCATGGGTCATGCCAAGAGAAGATATAATAGTAAGGTGTTTGAGAAGGCTTGGTTCAAATGGGCAAGTGTTGGAATTAGCTTAAGCTTTACTCTGATTGTTGGCCTCGTTTTTTATGGGAAGGAGTGGATGTATCAAGCGGAGACCCAGCAACGTCAGCTCAAAAAAGAAAAGACACTTGCGGACTACGAAGAAAAATTTCGGAATACGATGGTGCGTATCTACCAAAATTTGCAGCTTAAACATCATTTAGCTGCCTACAATCTTTATAAAGAACTCCCACCCCCACCCGAAATTTTGCCCAATCAATACCGAGAATATTATGAAACGATGGAGAGAGTGGCTAGAGGTCTCATTGATGACGAATTCTTTGATGAAAGTGAAGAATTGTTTGAAAAACTTTTGCATACCGATGGGTACGAGGATGTGGCGCGTGCTTCAATCGACAAAGTCGGATCTCACCGACGGCTGGAATCAGCACTCCGTCTATTAGAGAGCGCTCGACACTTGATTGAAACGGCTCGATACCGAGACGGCGCCAATGAAATTAAGAAAGCGAAACTTGAATTTGAGTCCGTACGCTTGTTTAAACTTCAGAACGTCGACCGCGAGATGGAAGAGCTAGAGCGACTAAATCGAATTTCAAAACATTTTGTTCATTTGGACGAGGCGAAATGGCGTCTTGAAGATGCAGAAAAATTGATGAAGGCCAAGCGTTACACCGAAGTTCAAGCGACGATGACGGCAGCAGCTGATCATGTAGGGCGAGCTGCATTTTTTAATCCCAACTCAACCGATGTGGCTGAGATTAGACAAAGGCTTTTTGATTTGGACGCGGATCTTGCCTATATCGTTCCAAATCTTATTCCTATGTGGAATCTGGAGAGGGAATCTGAGCTTGATTCTCAAAATGATTACTTTTTTATGACGGGCTATGAATTTAATTTAAAAGATATTCAAGCGAATAAAATCGATATCGCCTTGAAGTTCAAAATGCGGGCGCGATCAACGCCGTACTATGTCGTCCGTTATAAAATATATTATTTCAATGGGCTTTCGTTTTTCAACGGCCATTTTGTAACCCCTAAGACGCAAGAGAAACCTACCAAGGAGCGTGAAATCGTTTTTGATCAGGAAATTCCTGAAGACTATCGAGGTCTGCCTGTAAAGCGAATTGACCTTAAGGTTTATGATTCGGCAAACCGGATAGTATCTCGGGTTAATCGAGCCTTTCGACGGCCGACATGAGCGTAGGCTAGTTGTCACATGAAGGTTGGAATTAGTAAGTACAATATAAATGGCTTTGATGCATTCCTTATCGACACTCATCAGGGTAACGCCATTGCCGTATGTTTCAATGTTCAAGTAGGAGCGTGGCATGATTGCGCTGGCGAGAGTGATGGTCGAGCCCACCTATGGGAGCATGTGATTCATCTGGGGTCTCGTGATTTTCCCGGAGCAGGAAGTTTTGATCAAGTGTGCGATCAAATGGGTGCAGATTACAATGCCTTCACTTCCAATTCACGTACATTTTATCATCTTGTCGTTCACCCAGAGTTCGTCGACAAGGCGATTCATCTGATGGGTTCGACCATCTCGCATCCAGCCTGGGATCAGAAAAGTTTTGAGCGAGAAAGAAAAGTCGTCATGAATGAAGCTTTAGAGTATCAGGCAACGAACTCGATAGCCTTGGAAGCATTTTTGATGAAGCATCTTTTTGAAGAGAATCATCCCTTGCGGTTCTATGATATAGGAACGCAAACTTCTTTACAGCGACTGGACCGTGAAAGCTTGCTAAGGTTTTATTCTCGAAATTATCAGCCAAGTTCGGCACAAATTATTATTGCTGGAAATCTTAAGGAGCAAGGTCTTGAAGGGAGAATTGTTGAAGAACTAAAGAAGCACTTCCATCCGCCGGCCCATAAAGGAGAGGCATCAGATATTCATCGGAGGATTCCGCGAGCCTTTGGTCGTTCGGGTTCACATCCTTTAGGTGTCGAATTGGTTTCGAAAGATGGTCAGCAAATGATGCAAATGAACTTTGAGCTCAAAGAGGGAGAATTTGAGAAACACCGCGAGGCTTTTGACCTTTTCATTGATTTTCTCAACTGCGACCATCACGGAAGTCTAGAAGATCAGTTGATCGAAAAGGATTGGATCCTCGCGTTTTCGTGTAACCGCTTGTCGGTAAACAACTTACATTTTCTGGAGCTCAACTTTGAGTTAACGGAGCGAGGTGCTAGAGCAAGAAAAAAGATTATTCAATATGCCATTGGGTATCTGCAGCAGCTTAAGCGCGAACCAATTTCCAAGGATATGATAGAGTATTTGAAGACGTCTTTCTTAGCGGCTCAACTCGAATGTTTAGAAGATCCACGAGTGGCTGCAGAGTTTTTTGGAGAGGAACTTCCCTTCAATCCGGAACCGCTCCGTTTATTTGAAGATGACAGTTGGAGTCGGGAATTGAATGCTCCTCAAATTTTAACGGCGCTGCAGGATTGTTTGGATCTTGATTCTTGGCGATACGCGTACTGTGGGCCTGAGGTCACTTCCAAATTGGTCGACGCAGATTTTGAACGAGCTTACACTCTCATACCCGCAAAGGCCTTTGGGGTTCCAACTCGAATCAGAAAAAAGTTTGAGGAACCGAGTGTATCGAGACGTACATTTGCTTTTAAAACGACACCCGATAAGGGAACTCGGTCTACCACTCACTTGATTAAATCAAAATTGAAGTGCGACCTTCTCCTTATGAGGGAAGAACATATTCTTCCTAGTTTGGGCCTGATCCTGAAGTTGAACTTTCCTGTTATGAGCGCTGAAGAGATCTTGGGTATGCGTTTGAGAGTGGCAGCCTTCGAGCAGCGGCATAAGACTGAGCTTTCAACATTCGAAGGTTTGGGGTTGTTTGATATGCTTAAGGAAGGATCAGGAGCTCTCTATCTATTGATGAAGGGTAATTCCTCCGCATCGCTAGAATGTCTGATGGAAATATTACACCTATTTGTTACATTCAAAATCAAACGGGACGAGTTGGATTTTGCAAGGGAGCAAGAGTGGTTACAACTATTGGAAAATAAGCAAAGTTTTACGGCAAGACAGGCTATCTCTCATGGCCTTCAATTATTGGATGGACAGGATTTGGTAGATGACCTTGTCGAAAAATTGCTTGAAAAGCGAAGAATTCAAACGAGTTTTCCTCAACGTACCGACTTGATCATCTCAGCGATGGGCGATCTTTCTCGAAAGAAGCTAATCGACTTGCACCGAAGCCTAAGAAAGGTAATGCCGCGACCTCTACTTCGGTCAGATCGGCTCAGAAAAAAAGATTGTTATCGTAGCGTTTCAAGTATGCCCAAGCAGATTTTGAGGCGGCTCGACAACCATATGGCCGATGAAGCATTGGGCCTAAGTAGAATTTGGGATGGCCCTCGGCCGAGGCACGCTGATTTCGTTTGGACACTTTTGCTCGTGAATTTTATGGCTGCAGAGATTTTTCGGGTCAACCGTACGGAACAAGAATTGGGCTATATACAATCGGGAGATCTCAATATCCATGGCGATAGAAGTCTTATCTATATATATGGACAGACTCAGGGGCCCTCGCTTCGTCAAAAGATGATTGATGGTTGGGAGAGGGTCATTCAAAGTCTTGAGGACTCATCGATGGATTTAGAAAAACTGGAGGAGTTTAGGCGAGGCTTGGTGAGAGCTCGTCAGATTGAAGCTTTTGGGCTCGGCTCGCAAGCCGCCCAGGCCTTAGCTTATTTGGAGTCAACTGGGGATCCTCGATTTGGTGAGAAGCTCACTCATCGTCTTGATCAATTGAAGCTCGATCCTAAAGCCATAAATGCTTGGGTCAAAAAGTACCTCCGCAAAGCTTTTATGGAAGTTCAAGTATCGGGTGGACCGCAAAGCTGAAAAATTGTTAATCCTTTGGGATGTCTTTTCTGGAGGAGATTCAATCTGGTTTAAATCCAGCCCAAAAAGAAGCTGTTTCGCATGGAAAGGGCCCCTTGCTAATTTTGGCGGGCGCAGGTTCTGGCAAGACGAGGGTTCTCACCTGTCGAATTGCCTATCTTGTACGTGATTGCGGCGTATCTCTGAATCAAATTTTGGCGATGACATTTTCCAATAAGGCCGCTCGCGAAATGCATGACCGGGTGAAAAGTTTATTGGGGGATGACAGTCCGTCGAGATATCCTTGGATTTCAACTTTTCATAGTGTTTGCGTTCGACTTTTGCGTCGCTATGGCGAACGGGCGGGAATTGCGCCAGATTTTGTTATTTATGATAGTGATGATCAGATTGCCTTGGTTCGAAAGGCTATGGATCAGTTAGATATTGAGGATAAATCCTCCGCGGCAAAGTCGATACACTCGCGGATCAGTCATTGGAAAAATGAAGGTCGTGAACCCTCAGCGGTTCAGAATACACTTTCGGCACCTATCGATGGGGTGGCCCGCAAGATCTATCAAGAGTATCAAAATTTATTGAAACAGGCCCATGCGCTAGACTTTGATGATTTGCTTTTTGAATGTTTGAAACTCCTGAAGGCAGACGCCGAGCTTCGCGAGCAACTCCAAGCTCAGTGGAAGTATATTTTAGTCGATGAATTTCAGGATACGAACAAAATTCAGTATCAGTTGCTCGAGCAGATCATCAATCCAGATAAAAATATTTGTGTCGTAGGGGATGATGATCAAAGTATTTACGGGTGGCGAGGTGCCAAGATCGAAAATATTTTAAATTTTGATAAACAACATGAGGGTTGTCGCGTTATCAAATTGGAACAAAACTATCGGTCCACCGCCAATATCTTAAAGGCGGCCGCGGCAGTTATTTCGAAAAATGAATGGCGTCATGAAAAAACCATTTGGACGGAGAAACCGCAGGGCAAGAAGATTCGGCTGGCCGTCTTGCCAGATGATAAGCAAGAGGCACGTTTTGTCATTGGTGAAATAAAGAAGCAAATTGCCCAGAAGGTTCCAGCGGAAGAAATTGCTGTACTCTATCGAGTCAATTCAGTCTCGCGAGTTTTTGAGGAAGAATGTTTAAGACAGCGTTTACCCTATAAGATAATTGGGGGTTTTCGATTTTACGAACGTAAAGAAATCAAAGATATTTTGGCGTACTTGAAGCTCTTGCTCAATCCGGCGGATATCATAGCCTTTCGGCGCTGTGTAAATACACCGACTCGAGGGGTTGGCAAAACAAGTCAGGAGAAAATTGAGGATTTAGCGCTGAGTTTGTCCAAGCCTATTGGTTTGTATCTAAGCGAAGTTGATGAATTTCCAATAGTGGGCAAAGCGAAGAGGGGACTTCAAAGTTTTAAAGAATTTTTACTTTGGGGGCGTGCAGCACTTGAGATGGAAATTAGTTTTGTTGATCTTGTTTGTGAAATTTTGGAACGAAGTGGATATCTAAAGGACTTGCAGCAAGATGGGTCGGAAGAGGCTCGGGATCGTGAAGAAAACTTGAAAGAATTGCTCACAGCAATTCAAGAATTTGAAGAGTCGTGGGAACCTAATGAAACGCTCAAGAGTCATGAGCTGAGAGTGAAAATATTTGATTTCTTGGAGCGCGTTGCTTTGATTGCCGATACCGATCAACTTGATCAGTCGCTCAAGGATCAGGTGACTTTTATGAGTTTGCATGCGGCTAAAGGTCTTGAGTTTCATACGTGTTTTATAGCTGCGATGGAAGATGGTATCTTTCCAAGCGCGCGTAGTTTTGATGCGCCAGACGGTCTTGAAGAAGAAAGGCGTCTTTGTTATGTCGGAATTACTCGGGCCAAGGAGGATCTGATTCTTACGCGAGCCGAGAGTCGTCGAACTTTCGGTAGCATTAATTTTCAAATTCCAAGTCGGTTCTGGAAAGATCTTCCCGCTGAATTGCTCGAAACTACTGTTGAGGAAACCCAAAGCAGCTGGCAGTGGTCTAGTCGACGAGTCGCAGCGTCGGCGTCTCCAAGTAGTTACTCGAACGATAGTTGGAACCAAGATGTCTCCTATGATGACTTCAATCAAGAAGCCGATCGTTTTAGTTTTCGTTCTGGAGAGAAAGTTAAGCATCCTAGCTTTGGCCAGGGTGTCATCAAAAAAGTCGAACTCCTTGGTGAGGATGAATGCCTCACGATTGACTTCAGCCTGAAGGGGCGGAAGCGCGTTCTGGCTCAATTTGTCCAGCGCGGGTCCTAATTTTTTATAACGAACTTTCATTTTTTATTTACCAGCTCCTTCTTCCTTTTACGTTTATAGTAGATTTAATATTCCCAATACCACTTGAGCATTCGAGTTCGATTGTCCGAAGGCCGCAATCTGTGCTTGTTGCAAGATTTGGTTTCGAACGAGTTCCGAGGTTTCAAGAGCGATATCAGCATCCGAGATATTAGATTTGGCATCTTCTAAGCTTACGGACTGCGTCTCGTTAACGGTCATCGCAGATTGGAGCTGTTCAAGACTTTGCGCGATGGAACTACGCTCACCTAAAAGATTCGCCAACGCATTGTCTAAATAAGTTACCAATCGGGATGCCTTCTCCGAGGTGCTGACATCGATATCTCCTACCGCTGATTGAGTCGTCTCCGCAGCTTTGTAGAACATCAGTCTGTCATTCGTAAGATCAGCTTCAATAAAGTCCTGGATGCCATCGCCATTAAAGTCTCCGACCATCAGGCCAACAGAAGGGGTTCCAGCCAAAGCCGCTGTCCGGATTTGTGTGAAAACCCCCGCACCATTTCCTGCTGCGAGTTCCCAATTGGCGGAGGTTCGAGCAAGAATGTCTAGATTTCCGTCGTTGTTATAGTCAAAGGCTCTCATCTCGACGATGCTGCCATGAGCTGTGTAGTTAACAGCCGTTGCAAAGGTTCCGTCTTGGTTACCTTTCAAATAGGCAATTGTTGTGTTGCTACCGGCGGCCGCAAGTAAGTCCAAGGTTCCGTCATTATTATAGTCTTTTAATGAGATCGTTGCGCCAGAAATGCTCGCTACGGCGTCAAATGATGTCAAGCCTGTAAAGTTTCCGCTTCCATTATTTAAAAATACTTGAGCGGTACCTGATGTTGTCGTCGAAATGAAGTCGATATCACCATCACCATCAATATCTCCGGACTTGATTTGGTTGGTGGTTACACTAGAGGCAAAGGTTTGTTGAGTAGCGAAGGTTCCATCGCCATTATTGAACAGGATCGAATAAGCTGTCGTATTGTTTCCAGCTACAATGTCGGCATAGCCATCCCCATTGAAATCCGCGACTTCAAATTCGGAGCTCGCGACTTCATCGACGACATAGCTTTGTGCAGCCTTAAAGCTACCATCACCATTTCCTTCGTAGACATAGATGGACTCAGTGGCACCGTCGTCACTAACAAGGATGTCGATAACACCGTCGTTGTTAATGTCGGCAGCTTTAATGTCGACTGGAGTACCAGCTCCGGCATAAGTCGTGCGCGCACCAAAGGTCCCGTCTCCATTTCCGAGCCGTACGGATATCCGATTATCCGTTCCGTTGTCGGCCGTAATCAGATCGAGTATTCCGTCGCTGTCGAGATCAACCGTGATCGAATCAGTAAAGGCATCTCCCATGCTGATCGTTTGCGTGAGAGAGAACGATCCCGATCCAATGCTTTTCTCGAATACAGCCGAAGCTTGAAGGGACGAGATATCAATGTTCGTTGTGTTTCCTGAATAGGCACCGATCTGAATCGTCTTTGATCCGAAGCTTCCGTCCAAGAGTTTCGTTCCATTAAACTCGGTCTCATTGGTGATTCGAGAAAACTCCTCTCGAAGCGACGTGATCTGAGTTTGTAGAGCGGATCGATCGCCTGCCGTTAGCGTATCACTAGCCGCCTGAACAGCGAGCTCGCGCATTCGTTGGACAATATCGAGTTGAACGGACATGGCCGAATCGGCTGCCTGTAGCATCCCGAGGCTTGAGTTGATATTTTGATTGGCCTGGCGCAGACCTCTCGACTGGGCGTCGAGGCTGATATAGGCACTGTAATCGGCTGATCCGTCCTTCGGCGAATTCAGACGCTTACCCGTGCTTAACCTCTGCAAGCTTCTTTCGATAGCTTGCGAGGTTTGACTCATCTGGCCAGAGATTCCTAAGGCTGTTGATAAGTTACTGATTTGCATAGTTCCTCCATTAGTTGCTGCTCGGCATCATTCACTTTGAAAAACACCGACATCTCGAAAGACCTCGTTTTCATTTCCATTCACACAAGCAGAAAGTTTTTAACTGATGAAAAACAATGCAATTTCTAGAAGCTAAAAGCTTCTTGCGTCGTCGCATCAGTCTCTTCTGCTATGTGTCATGTTTATACACGATAAATCTTCCTTCGCATTTGATCGGAGAATAGCGGCGATTCGCCAAGATTGCGGCGGCGCTTCTAACGAAATACAAGTGCGATATTGCCGG
>PCXB01000011.1:0-19974 GCA_002787535.1 Deltaproteobacteria bacterium CG11_big_fil_rev_8_21_14_0_20_45_16 | reverse complement strand
ATTACCACGTGATTCTGACCCCCTATAATTCCCAAGTGAAATTGACCCCTTGATAGAAGATCTCGTTAGCTAAAAGGCAAAGGAGATTAGAGGGATATGCTTATGCTCAGGGCGTCAGAACAATTGAAATTGGATATATTGATGAAGGTATTGAGTGGGCAGCTTAGTCGTTCACAGGCTCAAAAGCTCTTGAATGTCTCGAAGAGTACGATGAAGCGCTATTTGAAGAAATACCACGCCAAAGGGGCTCAAAGTATCAAACATGGGAATTCGTATCGAAAGCCCAAGCATACCTATGAGGTCGATCTCAAGAATCAGGTGAAAGATTTGCTCGTTCGAAAGTATTTTGATTTCAATGTGACGCATTTTCACGAGAAGCTTCTCTCGGAAGAGAATCTCAAGGTGGGTCGAGAGACGCTTCGAAAATGGTGCCATGAATTTCATATGGTCAAGCGAGCCAAACGCCGACGCGGCAAGGCTCGAATGTATCGCGATCGATTACCTCAAGAAGGTCTGATGCTTCAGATGGATGGCTCTCACCACAAATGGTTTGGAGAGAAAAAGTCCGTCTTGATTGCGACGATTGACGATGCCACCAATAAGATTCCTTATGCAGAATTCTTTAGCTCGGAAGACACCATGAATTGCATGAAAGTCATTCGAAAAATTGTGGAGAGGCATGGTGTCTTTCAGGTGTTGTATACGGATCGAGCGGGCATCTTTGGCGGAGGTAAGCGCCAGAGTTTTGCTCAACTCAAACGCGCCTGTGAGGAGCTAGGGATTCAAGTTGTCTATGCTCACTCCCCTCAAGCTAAAGGTCGAATCGAAAGACTCTTCCAAACGCTTCAAGATCGCTTGATTGTTGAAATGAGAATTCGAAACATAACGACCTTTGATCAAGCCAACCATTATCTTCAAAATGAATTTCTCTCAGGGATTTATGCCGATCGCTTCGTCGTGCCGGCTCAACAAAGCGAGAGTGCGTATCAAAGACTGCTCACCTCTACCGTGCTTTCTGAAATCTTCTGCCTCAAAGACTATCGAAGAATCTACAACGACCACACCATCTCCTTCGACGCCAACACCTATCAACTTCAACCCCGAGACGGCATCTCCATCGCCGGACATGAAGTCGAAATCAGGCAATATCCCACTCGAGCTTGGAAAATATTTTACAGAGGCGAAGAGATGCCGCGAAGCATTATCAAGAAAGGGCTCAAGGCTCTCCCCTGGTATGCCGAAAGCTAGGGCTCATAATCACGTGGTACTTAAGGGGCCACTTTCACCTGGGAATAACATCATTCTCTCTGCTTAGGCGGGCTGTCAAAACGCTGCCTAAACACTTCAAGGCTTAATTTCAGTCTCTCATGATTTATATTTGCTTCTCAAAATTCGTCGAAGTACGAGCAGTGCAATGTTTTTTTTCCGACGAATCATGGGGATAACAATTCTGCTTGGAATGTCCTTCGCTCAGCCTCCCGTAAAGGCTGATCCTCTGAGGCAATTTTTGACTACAAAAAGCTTTGAGGAGGCCTTCTTATTCTTAAAAAAAACTTTCCCATTGGAAAGCACAGCTTCAGGCACGGATCCAGCGGCTGTGGAAAAATTTATTCGATCCAAGTTCGATTTCGGGGCGGCCAACCTATCGCTAAAGCGATTGAATGCAAGAAAATTGAGAGCCCATCATGCCCGTGCGCTTCTTAGAGGAATGAATCTATCCGAAATCGAAATAAATTTGATCTACGAAAAACTTGTCGAACTTACACCCAATTGGATCTTTCTTTTGAATCCGGCCACAATTATCGGCACGATAGGGTTCGTGCTGTCCGGCTCATTTAGCTACTTCGTAATGCAAGAATTAGCGAAAGCTATTGAGCGTCGGCCAAGTCTCGTTTCGGGACTTCAAGACGCCCTGATGCAAGGGCAAATAACTTTAACTGAATACAATTCTATATTGTGGGATATAGGCCCACCGTTCGTGGGCTATTCAATACTGGGCATAGGCATTCTTGGCGCTCTCATCTCCATTAGATCTCTTAGCGTCGGGCTTTCTTTGCCACATCTAGCTCGAGATACTTTTGCTTTAGGTGCGGTAAATCGAGAGAACCTTGATGCGGCAAACTGTTTTTCAAATCTGATTCAAATTGCCTCTCGATAAAATATTGCGAGGTCGACTTTGTAGTAAACCAAGATTCATAAGTAACAGAACTAATTAAAGCAAAACTGCCGGAGACTTTAGGCAGAAAGTACTCGACCGGTCTTCGAGTTTACAGCGGCTAAAAACGCATCCACACAGTTTGGATCTAATTGCGTACCAGAAGCTTCTCGTAGTCTGCCTACGGCGATTTCCAGATCAAGGCGTCGTCGATAAGGGCGATCACTTCGCATCGCGTCCCAAGTGTCAGCAACTTGAACAATTCGAGCTCCTAAAGGAATCTCATCTCCCTTTAAGCCCAAAGGATAGCCGCTTCCATCTTGTCGTTCATGATGGTGCAAAATGATGGGCACATGTTTCTTCAGGGATTCAACACTTCCTAGAATCTCAACTCCCAACTGAGGATGCGATTTCATCATCTCAAATTCCTCATCGGTCAAAGCTTGAGGCTTTAATAGAATATGATCGTAAACGCCAATCTTCCCAATATCGTGAAGCAAACTTCCATGATGAATTTCTTCGATTTCTGTTTCGCTCAAATTCAATTTCTTTGCGATCGCAACACTATACTGATTCACCCGATCCGAATGACCCCTTGTATACATATCGCGAGCTTCAAGCGCGCGCACGAGAGCTTCAATGGTTTCTAGATAATTTTGATCCAGTCGCAACGAAGATCGTTGCACTTCATTGTAGAGCTGCTCGATCGTGTTGATTTGGTAACCTTGTTTGCGAAGTTGCTTTTGGAGGCGTTTATAAAAGAGGCTGCCAATTCCGGCGCCCCCTAATAATCCCCCACCAAGCATTCCCAAGCTAAGAAATTCGAGATGCATGCCGAGCAAATTACCACAAAACACTGCTTGCTGGGGAGTTCTCCTAGTAGGCCGAGATTGTTAGAGAATTTTCACGAATTTTATTGGATCCCTCAGAGGGCTGCGTTTATGGTGTCTTTCTATGAGGGATCAAGCTTTTAAGGTTTTATTGAGTGCGGAAAGTATTGAAACGCGCATTAAAGCTTTGGCAAAAGAGATAGAGAGATACTACCAAAATCGTCTGGGCTCTGATGAGGATCTTTTGGTTGTTGGCGTCTTGAAAGGTAGCTTTATTTTTTTAGCTGATTTGGTCCGCCAAATTTCACTTCCTATCGAAATTGATTTTCTAGAGGTTTCTTCTTACTCGGGAACAGAAAGCACGGGGCAGCTGAAGTTCATTCGAGATTTGAGGGCCACAGTTAAGGGACGTCATATATTATTAGTTGAGGACATTATTGATACGGGTTTTACGATGAGCAAGATTTTAGAGCACCTTCAGGCTATGGAAGTTAGAGACTTGCGACTTTGCAGTCTGCTCTTCAAGCCCTCCCGGAATCAAATTGCAGTAAACATCGATCATTTGGGTTTTGAAATCGAAGATAAATTTGTTATTGGCTATGGCTTGGATGTCGATGAGCGATTTCGACAGCTCAGGGACATTGTCATTTTCGAAGAAAATTAAGGAGAAGTTATGTCAGAAATTCAAACAATCGAAACCCAAGAGGCTCCTCAAGCCATTGGGCCATATTCTCAGGCAAAGGTCTTTGGACAGATCGTATTTTGTTCTGGCCAGATTCCCTTGGACCCGAAGACTCAAGCCTTGGTGGGTGGCGGAATCAAAGAGCAGACGGAGCAAGTTTGTAAGAATATTCAAGGCCTTTTGAAGGCGGCAGGAACGGATTTGAGCAAAGTGCTTAAGTCCAGCTGTTTTTTGAAGGACATGAATCAGTTTGCAGACTTCAATGAAGTCTATGGCAAGTATTTTGGCGCCACCAAACCAGCTCGTTCAACCGTTGAAGTTGCGCGTCTTCCCAAGGATGTATTGGTGGAGATTGAAGTTATTGCCACTCGCTAGATCCTTATGATTACCTGTAGCCAGTGTCAGTATCAGGAGCTCTCAGAACAATGGGGTTGGCGGAAATCCTCCAGTGGATTCAATACGGTCGAAAGACTGGCACCGTCGTCTTTGAGAAAACAGGTGTTGTAAAAAAGGTTTTCATCGAAGAAGGCCTTATTATTTCCGCGAGCTCCAATGATCCACGCGAATATCTTGGGCAGATTTTGGTTTGTTTTGGTGACCTGACAGAAGAACAGCTTACCCAGGCCTTTCAGATTCAAAAGAAGGCCAAGAAGCTTTTAGGAAAAGTTCTCAAAGAGGATTTTGGCATTCCTGAGAAACAGATTCTAAAATCCTTGCAAGTCAAAATCGAAGAAACGATTTATGGAATTTTTCTATGGGAAGACGGAAAGTTCATTTATACGGAAGGCATCGCCGGTCTTCAGCAGCATGATCGGCTGAAAACGGCGATTTCGATTGATCAAGTTATCTTCGAAGGAGCTCGCCGGGTTGATGAGTGGCGGGAGTTTCGTAAGCAATTTCCGACAGACGATGTCATTTTTGTTGTCAAAAAAGGGAAAGAAAAACTTGATCTGGCTTTAAGCAAGGATCCTATCATTTCCAAGATTTTTGAAAATGTGACGGGCGATAAGAATGTTCAGCGGATTCTTCTGGACACCCACGCTCCCGACTATCGAGGTTACGAAGCTCTCGGGAAACTGTATTTAGGGGGTTACCTTGATGCGAAAAAAGCGACCCGATCTCAGAAAAAAGAAGTGGTTCGCGATCTTCAGTCTGACCTTTTGCGAGCCGCAGAGTTGTACAAATCCAAAAAATATGATGAGGCGTATGATCTTGTAGAGATCTTCTTAGCAAGTCGCCCCGAAAACGAAGAGGCTCAGACTTTATTTCGGGTTGTTCGAGAGGCTTTCATTGCGTCACTTTATAATATATGTGAAGCCAACTCGGTTCCGACTATGATTGGTGATTTTAATAATCTAAACGAAGAGGTTTATAGTTCTAAGGAGGGCTATTTGGCCTCTCGAATCAATGGAGATTGGGATGTTAAAAGCCTGATTATGATTTCACCGATGGGAGAATTAGAGTCCTTAAGAATTTTAAAGAGATTGCATGATGCCGGCATGGTCGAGTTTAGGAGCAACTAGTTATGAGTTTGAAGATATTAAGAAATCCAATCGATTCGGGCGCTGAAAACCCAGACGATGCGACCATTGAGAACATTTCTAAGTTCGAAGGAAAAAAGGTGATCCTTCGAGGATGGGTTCAAAATATTCGTAGCTCAGGGAAAATAGCCTTTTTGCAATTACGTGACGGGACGGGAACGATTCAGTGTGTAGCGGCGCCCAATGATGTTGGCGAAGCTAAATTTGAGCATTTAAAAACTTTAAGTTTAGAGTCGAGTTTGGTCATTCAGGGAAGCGTAAAGAAGGATGATCGGTCAAAAATAGGATTCGAAATTATTTTGAATGACATTGAGATTATTTATAAGACTGAAGATTGGCCCATTGGAAAGAAGGAGCATGGGGTCGCGTTTTTGATGGAGAATCGCCACTTGTGGCTGCGAAGCTCTAAACAGGTAGCTCTTCTGCGGGTCCGAGCCGAAATTGTTCGGGCCATTCGCGATTATTTTGATGGTCGAGGTTTTTATCTTGTAGATTCTCCCATTCTTACCCCTAATGCTTGTGAGGGTACTTCAACTTTATTTGAGACGCCGTACTTTGATTCAAAAGCCTATCTGACTCAGAGCGGGCAACTCTATGCCGAAGCCAGCGCGATGGCTTTGAGCAAAGTTTATTGCTTTGGCCCAACCTTCCGTGCCGAGAAGTCGAAAACGCGGCGGCATCTGGCGGAATTTTGGATGGTCGAGCCTGAAGTAGCTTTTATGGACCTTAAGGGAGATATGGATCTGGCTGAAGATTTTGTTGAATATGTGGTTCAGCGAACAATTCGTAATCGAGCCTATGAGCTTTCGATCTTGGAGAGAGACCTTAGTGTTTTAAAAAATGTGAAAAAGCCGTTTCCAAGAATTCGTTACGAAGAGGCGATTGATATTTTGCTTAAGAAAGACAAACCGGCGAAGTTTGGCGATGACTTTGGCGGTGATGAGGAAACCGTGATCTCGGAGCAATTCGATAGGCCCGTAATGATTCATCGGTATCCAAAGCATATTAAAGCTTTCTATATGAAAGAAGATCCCGAGGATTCAAGGCTTTGTCTTTGTGTGGATGTGATCGCCCCTGAAGGCGTCGGAGAAATCATTGGAGGCAGTCAGCGGGAAGAAAATCTCGAAATTTTAAGAAAAAAAATTGAAGAGCATAAACTTCCACCCGCAGCCTTTGATTGGTATATGGATTTACGAAAATATGGTTCCGTTCCCCATGCTGGTTTTGGATTGGGCTTAGAGCGAACAGTTGGTTGGATTACTGGGGTTCCCCATGTTCGCGAGACGGCGCCTTTTCCACGAATGATGGACAAAATTTACCCTTGAGAATCATTTACCCATGAGAATCTAGGAGCAGTCGGCTGGCGACCTGAAGTTCACGTTCGGCTGTATCCATATAGTGATGGAAGAGCGTTTTGAATTTTGGATATAGCTCGAAGTTTGGCGAGCTTAAAGTCTCAGCCAAGGCCTGAATTTCTTTAAAACTCATATCTTCGAGTTCTTTTTTTAAACCCTCAATGATCTGATTATCTTTGCAATAGTAGAAGGCCTCGAGAAGTTCTTTCTCATGTTTTAAAAAATCTTGAGGCTCAGGTTTGCGCGACCAGGCATAAAGAATGGCGACCATTTCGTTTCGCAGGACGGCAGAAATCTTATCTTCCTCAGTTTTCATAGCTCCAATCGATTTCATTCGACGCGACTTAAAATCTTTGAAGTGAGCAATCTCGTGGGCCAAGGATTGCTTTGTAGCGTATATTTTGTTTTGTTTGGCGTCGAAGAGGCCGTGCGTGCAAGGATAACCGAGGTAGCTTGTTAACTCGGAAAGGCTAGAAAACAGAATGATTTCGGGCTCATCGGCTTGAGCGGGAATGACGTTCATAGCTAATTCAGTATTTTACCGGATTCAAGAAATTGGGCGTCTAGTCGAAGATTAAGGGCAGGAAATCATTAAGTTTTTGCTAAGAGAGTGCTGGCACTTTCTGAAAAGCCCGACTTTTGCTAAAGGATTACTCATAATCCATGGGGTTCGGGGTGTTCATTTTAAGTTTCGTTTTTATATTCGTTGGCTTGCCTCCACGCGCGAGCGCCGGCTGTGACGACTTGAAGTATCTCGTCACTGGATCTTATCTAAATGACAAACCTGGGGATCGAAGTTCTGATCAAGACTTTGTTGATGCTCTTTATCGTCGGGTTAGAAATAAGTCGGCTTCTGAAGTTTCCCAGGGAATCTCTGAAGCCTTGAACTCTAGCGAAGCTAACGATCTTGGATGGAAGGCTCGACGTGAGCTTATGAAAGTTGCAGCTCAACAGGTTAACGATCCTGGGGTGGGTTTAAGGTCTGTGAAATTGATTGAGGATTTAGTTTTTGGAGCTTATTTTGATGGCCGAAATACCGACTCGGAAGTTTTTGAACTTTTGCCAGAGTTAGAATCACTCATCCAACTTGAGATTTTGCAGTCCCCCTTGCGCTTTAAAAAATTGTTGAGCCATCCTGAAGTTTATCATTCGACCTCTCGGGGGCGTCGCTTGGCTGAAGTAGCGGTTGAGGTTTTTGACAATCTTTGGAACCAGGGCCATCTTACGGAGTCTTCGTTGTCCGACTTTTCGGATTCTCTGAATTGGTACCGATATTTTGTCTTGAGCCGAGAGAGTAGTGCATTAATTTTTCTTAGGAGTGAAATCGAGGATCGTCTAGTTGAATTAGAATCTAGAATTTTCTCCTCTGTAGTCAAAGAAGGCGCTCGGGGCAGTGAGGAAGACAACGTAGCCGTGGTGTCGGGTCGATCTGTTGCGACAATTTTTCAGGACATTCAAGGAAGATTGCCTTTGGTAAGTCCAGACCAAACAGAACTTCAGGAGTTGGCCGATTTAAACGGGGAGTGGATCGGATATTTGCGGAGATCGGATAAATTAAAGTATCTCGTTTCAGTCGTCGATCGAAATCTCGATCGACTCGCCGGTCGAGTTTATGGGCCCTTGAATACGGCCTCCAGTCTAAACCTACCGAGTGATTTTTATCGAGCGGTTGAGAATCTTATGGCCGGCCTAGATCGATTTGATCATTTTTTAAATGACCTTGAAAAGCTCTCGCCTGAGCAGCGGGAGAGGGAGATCGAAGATGAGAAACAGCTAATCAGCGCCACTTTGGAGAACCTCGCTTGGACTTTGAATATTGTTTTCCGATCGAGAAGTTCTCATCATCGGTTTTTTGCCTATAAAAATTATTATAGAGCGCTGAATCAGATTCAGCGATTAGATCGATTGGCTGGGTCGGCAAAGAATTTTAGGGCTTTACGTCTCCGCGTTTTTTATTTTTTTTCGGTAGACGATAGGGTGGGCATAATGGGCTTGATCAAGCCTGATCTTGATGTAGACGAGTTTAGTAAGATTTTGGATACCTTTATTCAGGCTAGATCTTTGAGCTGGGAATACTATGATTTCCGTGAAGATATCTATCCCCCAAAGGGAAGTGTTAGCACCGAAGCAGGCGCCGTCGCAGTTTTGGCGAAACTTAATGATGCAGAAGTTACGGAAGGAGGTTTGGCCGCTACTCAATTTCTGGAAAGCATTCTTAAGTTGAATTTTGATCTATGGGAAGAGTCGGAGAGAGGATCCAATATTCATCTAGAACATATTATGAATATTTTGGCTTATGTTGAGGGCCGAAATCATAGGCTTACGACAAAATTGAATGAACCCGAATTATCTGCCGGGGAGGCTTATACAGTCTTGAATCGTTTGGCCCGAATCCGGCGAATTGTAGAGACTGTGGAGAAAACAATAAGCCGGCATCGTGATTTGCCCAGAGAGTTTCGCACAAGATTTTCCACAATCCATGCTGATATTTTTGGCCGCCAGCGGTGGAAATATCACTTCTTTACAGATGCCGAGACTCTGGCGGAGATTGATGGTCGATTGAAGAGTCTTAAGCAGCTGTTAGCCTCAGATAATGCCTCGGCTTTTGAGCAAATTCCTGTCGAAGAGCTTGAGCGGGTGGTTATGGAAAAAAGCCCCGTGCAGTTTGAGGCGGGTGTCCGCCGTCTGCTGGCACGCTATAGTCGTTAATTCCTCTAGAATTGCCTCGTGTTGAAAGTTAGGATGTTCGAATGATTTTTTCGGATATTGAAGGGCGGATATCGGATCAAGCTCCGTCTGTTAGTTTTTTGGATCACGGATTTTTATTTGGTGATTCAGTTTACGAAGTGGTTCGCCTCTATGACGGCAAGCTTTTTGGCTGGAAAGAGCATCGAGATCGATTGATTAAGAGCTGCCAAAGACTTCAAATCAAAATTGAGTCAGAAATTGGAAATATTGAAAATAGAATGCGTGAGCTGTTTCAATCATTTTCAAGACCCAATGCAGCTCTAAGAATTGTCATCACGAGAGGTGTGGGAAAACTTAATATAGATCCTAGGTCTTGCGGAAAACCTCAAGTTTATATGGCGGTTTGGGAGTTTGATCATTCTTCGGCTCCGTCTAGCATTCGCATCATGATTTGCAAGATGCGACGAAACCATCGATTGTCGATGGATCCAAGTATCAAAAGTGGAAACTATTTGAATAATGTGATGGCGATTCAAGAGGCTATTGAATCCGGATACGACGATGCTCTGATGCTCAACCCCGAGGGCTTTCTAACAGAGTTAACAACCAGCAATATCGCCTGGCTTCGACATTCAAGTTGGGAAACGCCGAATATGGAGTCTGGAATTCTCTATGGAACGACTCGACATTTTCTGATCAAAGAGTCTTTGCTCAAGGAGGGGCTCTTTAGTGAGGATGATCTGCGTCAAGCTACGGAGATTGTTGCCCTCTCGACCCTAAAGGAAGTTGTCCCGGTGTCAGAAATCAAATGGAGCGATGGAACGTCAAAGACCTTCGATAAGTCAAAGAACTGGCTACAAATTCGTGAGAAATTTAGAGATACTGTATTAAATAGCCTGAATATGGAAAGTCGTCTTGTAGGATAAAGATAATGATGGAAGAAGTAAAATTCTCTTGGAGAACTCTAACTAGCCCTCTTTGCCAGGCAACTTTCTGGACTGTTCTGATCGCGGATCAGTTGAGTAAATGGTTGGTACAGGCCAAATTGGAATTGGGCGGCAGGATTCCTTTGCTTCCATTTTTAGAGATCACACATATCAAGAATAGAGGGGCTGCATTTGGAATTTTTCACGATTCCAGTAACGCGTTTCGAATAGTGTTTTTCGGCTTGGTAACTGTGGTTTGTGTTTTTCTATTGGTTCAATGGTTGGGCAAGACTCCGGTTCAAGAACGAGCTCTTCGATTTTTTCTTTCAATGACTCTTGGCGGGGCTTTTGGAAATTTAATTGATCGAGTAAGCTTTGGAGAGGTTACAGATTTTATCCACGTCTTTTACAATCCCATTGATTTTTCTTTTCCGGCCTTTAATATTGCCGACTCTGCCATCAGTGTAGGAATTGCTTTGATTCTATTGCGGGTGTTTATCGCGCCTAAACTAAGTCGCCGACGCGCGAAGGCGAAGTTTTAGAGTAACAAGTCCCGCGGCTATAACAAGTAAGCTGATGAGCTGACCCATGCTGATCCATTCAAATACGCCGGCCGACCTTTGAAAATCCTGCTGTCTAAAAAACTCGGTGAGAAAGCGAGTTAAGCCATAACCAATCAAGAGCGCCGAGAAAATTGCGCCATCGAAGAGTTTTTTGAATCTAAGATAAAAAAGAAAACTAGAAAGGATGAAGCCACTAAGAATCATTTGATAGATTTGCGCGGGGTGACTTGGATCTGTAACGAGTCGTGCCACTTGTATAAAGCCTTCGGCGGAGTTTTCCACGGCCGCTGAGAAAACCTGACGTGGAAGAATTTGCGTAATTTTTTCAAAACTCTCGTAGGCGTGAGGGATGGGAGATGTGAAGGGTTTCAAAAGTTCTCCCGATAGTTGATAAAGATTTTGGCTTTCATCGATAAAAAGACTGTGGCCAGCTCCATCTCGCATTGGGAACCTCATTCCAAATGGAAACCAGTTAGGGACTGATCGGCCATAAAGCTCGGCATTCAAAAAATTGGCAGGTCGTATAAAGAGGGGTGCTAGCGCGCCGCAGAGACTAGCATAGTCGAGGAGATGCCAAAGGGGGAGTTTGCTTCGTTTGGCATACAAAATGATACCAACAAGTACGCCGACCATGGCGCCATGACTTGCCATGCCCGACCAATTAAGAAAAAAATCTAAGGGATGTTCCAAGTAATAGGTTAAGTTATAAAAGAGGGCATAAAAAGTTTTGGCACCCAACATCACGCCTAAAATGGAAATAATGACTAAGTCTATTGCCTGATGTCTAAGAACGCGGAGTTCCTGTTTTTTCTGCCAAGAAAGAACAAGCCAAGTCGATACAGCAAAGCACAGAAAATACGAGAAATAGTAAGTATCCAAAATAATAAAAGAGGAGCCACCCTTTGAAAGAGGCTTCAAAAATTCGAGTCCGCCATTTTGCCAACTCAACAAAATCGTCGTGTAATCAGGATGAGTTAAGCTTGGATGGTTCCAGATCTGCATGGCTTCATTTTGTCAAAGAGTCGGTAGGCATTACCAGAGCTTTGATCAATAAATTCTTGAAGCTGAAGAGATTTCAAGGCTGCGAGGCGTTCAGCCGTATGAATGATGAATGCGCTCTCGTTTCTTTTGCCTCTTAAGGGGTCAGGAGCCAAATAGGGTGAGTCAGTTTCAATAAGTACATTTTCGAGCGGCAAGCTCAAAAAGACCTGTCGAAGCTCGTCCGCCTTTTTGAAGGTCACGATGCCTGAAAACGAGATATAAAATCCCTTCGATATTGCAAAATCAGCAAGTTTTTGACTTCCCGTAAAGCAATGAAAAACAGCCTTGCCTTCAAAATCCTTGAGGCATTCCATCGTGTCATCCTCAGCATCGCGAGTATGAATCATCAACGGAAGCTCATTTTCTTTTGCTAGGTTGATCTGCCAGTTAAAAACTTCAAGTTGAGGTTCCCGCGGTGAATGGTCGTAGTAGTAATCCAATCCGGCCTCGCCGACGGCTACACATTTTTCATGTTTCAGAAATGAAGCAATTTCTTCACGCAACTTTGGTTGCGAGCCCAAACTGGAGGCATCATGCGGATGAATGCCCGACGTGAAATAAATAGACGAATGGGACTCGGCAAGTTGGCGCGAGCGTCTGTGTGCTTCTTCGCTTGTGCCGGAGCCGATATCAATAAGGGCCTCACAGGGCACTAGGGCTCTCTGAATAGCAGCCTCACGATCATCATTGAATTCTTCTGATGATAGATGTGTATGGATATCCACAATTTTCACGGCGCCATACTCCGAGTCCAGGCTTGGTCCCAAAGGCTTCGTGGGTTGATATTCCGATCAAGAAATTTCAAACTTTCCAATAACTGCGGAGCAAATTCGGACCAATGGCCTGGGTATCCAAGCTGAGAGGCCTTCGTGAGAAGAGCGACCAATAGCTTTCGAGTTTCATCTCGATTTTTAAGATAGGCGTCCGTTAATTCATGAATTCGAAGTTCGTCCCGCTCGTGGATTGCTTCGAAAATAAACGAGAGATTGCTGAGTTCACTAAGAGTGTTTGCTTGGCGAGGCTCGTGATAAACAAGGCATCGTGATCGAATCGTTGAGAGAATGCCATGGCTCGAAATGACGCCGAGCAAAATAATCCAATGGGCAAGAGGCTCCTCAAGGGTTTTTAACAAAGCATTCTGAATTTGAATATTACAGGCTTCAAAGTTCTCAATGGTCAAAAGCCTAAAAGATTTTTCGAAAGGGCGACGTCTAAGTTCAATGAGGCTTTCGCGTAAGTTCTCCAACTTCAATTTATCTCCATCGAGCTGAATCCAATCAGGATGAGCAAAAGACTTAGAGTCTTCGGTACGATCAAAAATCTTTTTTGCCATCTTTTCAATCAGTACTGGAGATTGTTCCGACTCAAGCAGAAGGGGGGATGCCGCGAAACCAGGTTTGACTAAGCTCAATAAATCCATTTTTTACCTAGAGGCTTTGATCGCCTTTAAAACACTTTCAAGAATTTGATGATGAACGAAGCCTTCGTCAAGACAAGCATTGTAGCGGTTTAATTTTGGTCTTTTCTGAATCTTGGCGAGGCGTTTGTAAGCCGCCACGATCGACATATGAAAGCCAAGCCCCTTTCCATCGAAGCGGTCTTTTGACGGACCGCGGCTTTCGAGACGCCTTTTAATTTCTCTAGCGGGCACATCAAGCCAAGCAATATAGTCTGCTTGAAGGTTGCCGGTTGCTAATTTATTGAGTTTGCGAATCAAATTTAACTCCAAGCCGTGTCGCATAGCTTGATAGACATAGCTTGATTCTTGATATCGATCACAAATGACAATTTTACCTTGTTCTAGCCAGGGGCGAATTTTCTCCTGAACGTGGTCGGCTCGGCTGGCCAAAATTATAAAGACTTCGGTCCAAATGCCGACCTCTTTTGATTTGTGAATTTTTCGAAGTGCTTCTGCCAGTGGTGTACCACCTGGCTCACGAGTCATTACAACGGGGTAGCCCAGCTTTTTAAGAGCTTTATAAAGACGCCGAATTTGTGTGGATTTACCGACTCCCTCTGCACCCTCGAAACTAATAAAAAAACCCGATTTTTTGCTCACCTTCAATGGTTACTACGGCTTGAAGGATTCTTCTATTTGCTTTTTTTGCATTTGAAGATCTTCGATTTGGGAGTCGATCTGGGCACGTAAATGCTCAAATCTAGAATCGGTCTTTTGGCGTTGGAGGAGGTTTATGACCCTTCGGATGTATTGGACTCGAATATCGACGAGATCTTTATTGAGTTTTTGCCCCATTCTGTTGTGGTGATCGAGTTTTTTTTGTACTCGTTCCCGTTGGGATAGATCTGATGATGCGGATTTCATCTCTTCAGTTAGATCTGTCTCTTCATCTCGAAATTCGCTTAAGCGTTGCTTCCAGTCTTGTTCTTTTCTTTGCAGCTCCGCCTTTAAGGCTTGCGCTTCTTGCTGAAAATGATCGATAGGTAAGCTATCTCGCTCGGGCTCAGTAGAGTCCAAGGCGGCCATTTGGAGACCAACATCTACGCTCGGCATAAAGCTGCCCGCACCACCAGGTTTATCGCCGATGCCTTGGGCCACACCGCCTGTCTGATACGCGTAATTAATTGGAACAGAAAATGAAATTCCCTTTTCAACCTTTGCCGTCAGTGTGTTTATGGCGACAACTTTTAGGTCATGAGTAATCATTGGCCCGCCGCTATTGCCAGGATTGATTGCAGCATCCGTCTGAATATATTTTACATTGTTCAGTGGACGCCCAACATAGCTGACAATACCTCTAGTTACTGTAAATGATAGGCCAGATGGGTTGCCGATCGTTAGAATATCCTGGCCCGCATAAAGTTCATTGGCGTCTCCCATTTCAAGGTAGCTAGCTCGAGGAATATTAACTTTGATTAGGGCAAGATCAACTGCCGGATCCTCTTTAATTTTTTGGCCTTCGAGAATACGCCCATCCATCAGGAGGACATCCGGGTGAGACATTTTTGCAACCACATGGTGATTGGTTAGAATGTAGCCATCCGAACTAATGAAGAATCCAGAGCCCAGGGTGTTTCCTTCCTGAATGAAAACCGTTGCTTCCAAAAGTCTTTGGACATCTTCTCTGGTTAGAGCTTGTTGCTTAGAGCCATCTTCATGGTGAATTCTTGCGGGTTCTGGCGCGGACCTTTGGTAGCTAGGAAGTTCCGGACCATCAAAACTTAAGTCCAAAGCTTGTGCCGTGTTTTTCGAATCTTTCCGTCCATCGAAATTTAAAAAGGCAAATTTATCGCGTTCAATACTAAAGTAAATTCCAACGGCCAAAATAACAATGGCCGTCGCACCATATATCCAGCCGCGAGTGTGGGATTCAATTTCGCAGTTATCCAGCTTTGCGTGTGAAGCCGATGTGAGCGGAGATTGTAATCGTTTTGAAATAGGAAAATCCCTTAGCTGCCTGCTGATTATTCCCGCTTGGACGGCATTGAGATTCCAAGCCAAAAGTAATGGCGTCTTTTTTATCTGATCTTTGGCTTCGGAAAGCTTTGGAAGGACTATGCAATTGACTTGAAGCTCTTCAATTTTTTTCCAAGACTTTACGAATTCGTAAACACCTCGATCGTTGAGATGATCCTCGAGCCAAACTTCGTAGAGGACATTGCGATTGCAGTGACGACAAAGCCGAGCTTCGGATTTGATCGATTCGCCACAATAGGGGCAGGCTTCCACTATCCTATTAGTGTAACGAGTCTACTGCGGCGAACCAATCCCATTAAAATCCCCATTCATTTCCAAGACTTGCGGGTATCATTGCGACATCCCACATCACAGGGCTATCGCCGATGCTGATTGAGATAGTTTGAGGCTCGTAGCCATCGGCTTCGAAGATCAAGTCATAGGAGCCAGGTGCCAGCAGTTTATAAAAAACGCCGTCTTTACTGCGGCGGGCTTTTTCTTTTTGATACTCTACATCGGCAATTTTGAAATTTCCGTCGATTGGCTTTCCTGTTATGGCGTCGGTGATTCGTCCGCGTATTTGCGGGCCCTTCATCACGCGATGTAAGAGATACTTCCATCCACGGCGTTGCCTCTCAACTGTTTTATCTCTCCATTTTTCGTACGAAGGCTGGAATCCTTGTGATGAAGAGTTTACTTCTATGACGTATCCGATGGTGTTGTTATTTTGGTACATCCAAGAGATATCGTCGCCATCGACAGGGTAGAGAATCTCCCAGCCCGTTCCATAGGTATAACCAGGCTTTCCGTTATCGCGCTCAAGGACTTCAGCTAATTTTTGGCCGATCTCATCGACGACGCCTTTTTCGGGAGTATAAGAACCCTGACAACCGTATGGAGCAATCACCAGTTCACTGTAAGAATGGTACGAAATGTCCAAAAGGATGTTTTCAGATTTAATAAAGTTCATGAGAGCTTGAGTTTCGGGTTCGCTGCCAGCCGAGTCCCCGCGGTATGTCTCAGAATTTCTGCTTCCGCTGCTACCGTTGCATGCACCCCATTCAT
Source organism: Deltaproteobacteria bacterium CG11_big_fil_rev_8_21_14_0_20_45_16 (assembly GCA_002787535.1). GTDB lineage: Bacteria > Bdellovibrionota > UBA2394 > UBA2394 > UBA2394 > 1-14-0-20-45-16. The sequence continues at coordinate 3,713 of PCXB01000011.1, read as the reverse complement.
AGGGATAGTTTCTATTGAGATCAACACCATAGGGTCGAGCATTTTCGGATCGGCCATTCTTTCGCCACCAGGAGTCTTGTTCCCAAACAATTGCGTTTCCGTCTGGGTTTACTTGGGGAACAATCCAAATCGATAAATTCTCAAGCCATTCATTAACCCAAGGTTTTTCAAGGTTATTGTAGTTGCTCGCCAGATAAATCATAAGATCCACCGTCACTTCAGGAGTCATGACTTCTCGAGCGTGGTGCATCGAATTGAATAAAACCGATGGCTTGGCCAAAATGTTTTCGGGCGTAGTTAGCCGGACGGCATAGATGGGTCGCCCCATCAAACTCTCTCCAATTTTTTTGACATGAATAATGTCAGGGTATTGAGAGGCAAGGGCTCTGATGATTTGCACCACTTCGTCAGGATTTAAATAACCGGCGTCCGGGCCAGATCGTTGTGTTTCAATAAGTTTGACGTCGAAGCCGAGGTCTCTAAGACGTTCAAAGTATTCTTGGGAAGCAATAACATCGACACTTTTGTCTTCTGTAGAAAATCCAGGTATGTCCATCGTCTCTCGGAAGTCATCGGAAAGCACGGCGACCCCATCTGTTTTAATTGAAAATCTGACTTTTTTCTCTTGTGCATTTGTATGGCTAGCCGCCATGGCCGAAAAGAAACTGACGCACAAAACAAATCCGATTAATCTCATTTTACCCCCACGTAGTAAGTTAGTTTTACCGACTTATTTTGGGCGGTGCACAAAACTTAAGCAAGAGAATCTAAAATGTGATCATGCGGTGCGGCGATGTGATGCGTCACGAATTCGAATTCCAAATCTTTCCAGCACAGCTTCGTAGTTCGGATAGGGCCTAGGCATGGACTTGGACTTTGATTTGTTAAATGGCGTTGCGGAATTTTCAAGAGAGTTTTGATTGGATCTAGCGGTTGAGAGTGTCGCGACCTGAGTTTCTGAAATAATAGGGGATTTACTTTCAGATTCGTGATTTCTGATTCTCATTTTGCCATTTGTTGGTTCAAAGTTTTTTACAGACGCAAAGACTAGGTTGGCTAGATCCCATTCTTGCCTTTCCATAGAACTTGGATCTGGTTCAGAATCGATCTCCCATTTCGGGTTAAGCGCGGCAGAGCTATTGATTGCTTCGTCTAAGTCAGAGAGCTGGGGAGTGGAGAGTTCAGCTTCCATTAATCCGGAGCCCGCCCCGAAGCTTGATGAAGTCTCATCTGCCGTTGTCGAAATTCTGCCGCCGTTGGTTTCGCCGAGACCTAGACTTTGATTGACAGGGCCTGATACGACTGCCTTTTCTGTGGGATGAGTCGACAAAGCTAGGGCGACATAGGAACTCTCCCCTACTTTTTTGAAGGCATAATTTCGCGAAGCAGAGATGCGGAAACCTGAATTAGTTCTTGAGGCATTCGAAATCGATGACCGCCGAAAAGAGAAATGATTCGTTCGAATAAAACCGATGGGAGTCGCTCGCGTACGAAAGAAATTGGCCTGACCATGTTGTGAGCTAAAGAACCCAAAATCAAAAGCCCCATTGGACTTAGTTTGAGATTTTGATTGAGAATCTTCATTCCGGAGATTTCTCGTTTCGGGTGTGAAAAATAAAAGAAGATCAGCCTTAGATTGCGCGTTGAGTTCGGCCAATGACTCCATTTCGAAAGTGGGCTCCATGATCCTAGCTGTTGGGGTCGATGGGGGAGGCGTCCAAACTTGTGAATGAGTTTCGAATAAATCTTCCAGGGACACGCTCATTCCGTCTTCCTTAAAGTCGTCTTTTACGATTGGGCTCAAATATAATCCATCCGGGCTAAATTGGAGACCGGCCTCTGAAGGGAAATATTGCTCAAGCTTGCCTGAACTTAAATCAAGATAGGAAATTTCATTTGTCTCGGGATTCAATCGTATTACTTTTCTTTCGTTGGGATCGATTGAATAGATATAAACGGGGTCATCGGTTTGTTGGGTATCGAGAGATTTGGGCGATGAATCCTTAACTTTGGCTACCAAGACTTGATCGGGATTAAAGCCCCGAAACTCGATGGCTTCGAGACTAGATTTAAATTCCTCAGCAATTTTTGAAGCCAGCTCTTTGTTTTCTGTAACTTCTGTCTGAACGGCATCAGAATCATAAAAGCAGACTTTTGAATCAGAGGCGCAGCTGGAGAACGCTATTTCATCTGATGAACTTCTTTTCTGCATCTGAACGATTTGATCTAGAAGGGATTCCGATGGCCTCAAGTTTGCACTTGAGAAATCACAAAGTCTTGAGCCTGTAGGATCTACGCTCAGAGCAATGAAAATGAATGAAATTTGTAATGCCACGCCAATAAGCATCAATCGCCTCAGGTCTCAATTGGAAGCAAGTTTTCGGCCATGATTCCAGAGCAGATATTACGCCCAAGGCTTTGAAATCGCTTAAGAACGCTAATGTGTCAAATTTGGGTCTGCGACTCGAGTAGTCTTTTTCCCGATTCTGTTGGTCAGTTAAACATATGCGAGCAATATTGGGAGTTTAGATAGCCGACTTTTTGGAGAATTTTGAGAATGAAATAATGTAAATCGTCGACCTAGCCCGTAGGAGGGGCCAACTGAGTTTTGAAGTTGGCTGGGGTGTAGGGGGCTTTGCCAGCGTGGAGATCCTGGATCAAAGTTTTAAAGTATTTTCTGGGATTGAGTTGGTTGAGTTTACAAGATTCGACTAGGGAGAATAAAATGGCCGCTGTTTTAGCCCCTTGCTTCGAATGAGTTCCATACCATGTTTTTCGACCGATCACGGGATTACGAAGCAGCCTTTCCTGCGGATTATTATCAATCGGCAAGCTTGAGTTTTTAATAAACAGCGTGAGCTCTTTAAAATTTTTTAAAAAATAGGTCATGGCTTTGACTATCATACTTTTTGATGAATAGGCTGCGAGGTTCGCCATGGCGCGGCTCTTCATCTCCTCAAAATAAGGAATCATCTTTTTTCGGATTTCAATCACTTCATCGGGAGGTTTACCTTCAGCCTCATTCTCCAAATGATAAATCTGCTTATAACCATCGATAAAAAATATGGCCTCTTCTGGAAAACTATCTTCAGACTCTTTGAATTTTCGCCTCGCATGAGCATTGCAATAAATATTTTGGATGCTAGGCCGACCCTGCTCCTGTCGTTTGACATTCGTGTCTTTGACGGCCTTGCTATAGCCAGAAAATACATCGCTCATCAGATATTCACATTGAGAAGGAATGAGAAGCTTAGACGCCACATCTCCCGATCGGGTATCGTGATATTCAAAGAAACTTGTTTTTTCGTTTGAAAATCCCCATAAGTACCAATTCGATTTTTTATCGCCTTCCAGCATGCGATGAGGAGTTTCATCCGCATGAAGAACGTTACTTCGAGTAATCTCTTCTTTGAGCTGGTCATAAGCACCTTTGACAAAGTCAGCTACATAATGAGTCGATTCAATCAGACTCTGAGGAGGCAGATCTTTAAGATCGGCTCGCTCCGCTATCGAAGCATAACGCTCCACAGGAATCAGATCCAAGTACTTGGTTAAACTCACATCCACCATCATCTCATCACTTAAACTAGAGCCTTCTTTGATACGTTCTGGAGCGGGTGGAGTGCGGGCGAAAAACTGGAGACCGAGTGGCTTAGAATTCGAGCTTGAATCGGTCTGATTCAGCGGGTTTCATTTTTATTTTTTGTTCTAAT
>PCXB01000065.1:5148-5656 GCA_002787535.1 Deltaproteobacteria bacterium CG11_big_fil_rev_8_21_14_0_20_45_16 | reverse complement strand
TGGACCGAATGTGTCTGGTGATCGGGTTTGTTGCAGGGATGATTCGTGTTGGAAATGTGATGAATTCGGAGATCTATGGGAAGCCGACAGATTTGCCTTGGGCTTTTGTTTTCGAGCGAGTTGATCAAATTCCGCGTCATCCTACTCAGCTTTACGAAGCCTTAAGTTACTTTGCGATATTTGTGTTTATACAGATCTATTGGACTCGAGCCAAACATATTGGAAAGGCTGCGGTGTTCGGCTGGTTTTTTATTTTGGTTTTTACTTCAAGATTTTTCTTAGAGTTCACAAAAGAAGCTCAAGCCAGTTTTGAGATTGGATGGCCCATAAAAATGGGACAGATCTTGAGCATCCCCTTTGTCTTAGCTGGATTATATTTTGTTCTTAAGAGTCGGAAGCTCGAAGATACTCGATCCCTTTCAGGTCATCAGAAAAAAAGAAAGAACTCGAAAAAATCCTAACTGTGCCTGAATTGATATTGTGGGTCGCTAAGGCTAAAGACGCAGCC
>PCXB01000065.1:0-5138 GCA_002787535.1 Deltaproteobacteria bacterium CG11_big_fil_rev_8_21_14_0_20_45_16 | reverse complement strand
GAAATTCCCTCTTATCCAAAAAGCCTTCGATGAGCTCGGCGAGATGAGCGTAGCAAATCGTCTCATCTAATTTGTCCGTTCGACAGGCTTCAGGAGTTTGTGGAAACTGAATATCCAAGCTGATACGGATGGCCTGAGCGTTCTTCCTCTCTTCTCTTTGACAGCCAAGGTAGACCTCAAACTCAAGCTCTTGAATCTTAAGGGACGAGCGAATCATGGACCTCAGGTAGCTAATTTGAATTGTTCTGAAAAGCGCCTTCTCGTAGATTCTTGCTATGACTCCAGAGGTCTCGATAAAGTTAGAAAATCGTCGCGAGGCTCTAAATAGCCTTCATAGGCTCATAAGAGAAATGGAGCCAAAAATCATTGGGGCCTTAAAAGAGGATTTGAATAAGAGTCTTTTTGAGGCTGTGGCGGGGGAGTTAGAGGCTTTAGCGGCCGAAATAAAATTCAGCCTCCGAAAACTGAACTCCTGGGTCAAGCCGATAAAAGTGGGAAAACCATGCTTATCCATCTCCCATTGGGGCTCCAAAAATTATATAAGACCCGAAGCTTTTGGGCGGTGTCTGATTATGGGCCCTTGGAATTATCCGTTTTATTTAATGCTCACACCTCTTGTGAGTGCTTTGGCCGCAGGGAATCGATGCGTTTTAAAGCCCTCGGAGATGGCGCCAGCGAGTTCTCGCTTGATAGCTGAAATGATCAATAACAACTTTGATTCTGAGCTTGTTCAAGTTGTGGAGGGTGATGTAGGCGTGGCTCAGAAGCTGCTCGATCAAGTCTGGGATTTGATATTCTTTACAGGGAGTCCGAGAGTGGGTCGCTATGTTATGGAAAAAGCTGCCAGGAATCTTAGTCCGGTCATCCTTGAACTTGGGGGTAAATCTCCCTGCATTTTGGATGAGACTGCAGCTCTTGGGCGGTCTTTGAAGAGAATTCTGTGGGCCAAGTTTTTTTGTGCTGGCCAGACTTGTGTTGCCCCGGATTATCTGATGATCACCGAAAAGGCTTGGGCGCAAAGCCTAGAATTGATTCCTTCGCTAATGGACCAACTTTTTCCTGCTGATTTTGTCCGTACAGAATTTGCTCATATTGTAAATGATAAGCATTTTGCGCGTTTGGAAAGGCTAATCGAAAACGAAAACGTTTTTCTAAGTTTAGAGCGTCGAGCTCAAGATCGATTGTTTGGGCCATGCATTATTGTGGAGCCAAGTCTTCAATCTCCGGTGATGCAGGAGGAAATTTTCGGGCCGATACTACCGGTCCTTAAGGTCGAGAGCGTGAATCGGGCCATCGCAATTGTTCGGTCTAAACCTAAGGCGCTCGCGCTTTACCATTTTAGTAAAAACAAAGAATGGATGAATCGAGTGGAGGAAAATTGCTCTGCCGGTGGCATGATGTTTAATGATGCGCTTCTCTATCTCACAAACTATCACCTTCCATTTGGGGGCGTAGGGATGAGTGGGATGGGCACCTATCATGGTTTTTACGGGTTTAAAGCTTTTAGTCATTGGAAGGCGGTTGAGAAGAAGGGATTCTTCCCGGACTCGAGGCTTCGTTATTGGCCCTATCCGGATCTAGCAAAGAGATCTTTTGTGCGGCGCTTTCTCTAGTGCAACAAAAGTTTACAATTTTTTTTTCATGACCCGTTTACAAAATTGAGACTCTAGGTACAATTTTTGTTTACGTGCTCTTTTAGTGGGAGGGACTAAGGTGACTGAGTCAAATCGCAAAAAACTATATGACTTTTGTAAGAAAAAGTTGGTTGATCTGAAAAATCAGCGCATTCAAGCGCTCCAAGGGCTTTCTGGGGAGCTAGCGGCTGATGCTTCGGGTGATGTGGCGGATCAAGCACGTCAATTGCAGGAAGAAGCAATGTCATTTGCGCGACGCGACAAAATTGCGACTGAGCTTCGTGAAATCGACGAGGCCCTGGGGCGAATTAAGGACAATACCTATGGCGTCTGCGAAGAAACGGGCACTCCAATAGAGGAAAAGCGCCTCAACGCTATTCCATGGACCCGGCTTAGCCTTGAGGGTGCTGAAATTCGTGAACTAGACGGGGAAGATCGCGAAGAAATCGGCTAATCGTTCCGGCTATCATTTTGGCTTTACAATTTTTTTTGGAGGACTAGAGCTAAGGGCAAATGTCCGAGACTCAGAACCCAAAGTCTTCCGCCAATTCAAAATCAAGCGCTAGTAGTATTGTATACTTTCGCAAGAGGACTTCTCGAGCGGCAGCTTTTTTGGTCTATGTAGAGGAAGCTTCGGAGATTTATTGTTCAGCCTTCGAGAGCCTTGATGAGGCTCTGGATTTTATGGAGACTAAGGAAGACGATTTGGCTGTAGCCTGCCATCTTTTCCAAAATCTCATTGTGGAAGAATTTTAACCACTGGGTTGGTATTTTTTATCCATTTCGTCCGATCCACCATCTCGCAGAAAGACCTCATGTTTAGTTTCCTGACTGTTGTGAATGCAGTAATGTTAATTAAATACGCTTATATTTCGAAGGGAAGCTGGACGTACTGTGCCTAACAGAAAAGTCATTTCAACTTTATTTTTTCTATTCGTATGGCTGTCAATATCGAGTTGGGCTCAGGCCAAACCTAGGTTGTCATGGTTAAGAAGTGCTTCAAAAAACAGTCTTGAGGATGCTGAGGTGATCGGATGGCATGGAACGGGCATTTTATCTTTAAAACGAGCGATGCATGATGGACACTGGATGACTCGACTGGAGCCTCATGGAGGTGAGCGAGCTCTGTATTTTTATCCACGCCCGCGCAGTAAGGCGATGCAGCCTTTTATGGAAGGGCGTGCGAATAGCCACTTAGGAATTGGGATTAGCGGTCGTGGTGATCCGCTTGCAGAAGCGGCGGAATATGCCGTAACAATCGGAAGGCCTCAAGCTGTTCTTCATGATTTGGGAATGGGATATACTGATGCTAATTTTGAGATCGCGCGAGACCTACTCAATGAGGTTGGTCTAATCGGCTCATTCACCAGAGCTCTTGAAAGACCGCATTATCCAATGAGTGCTTTTTTGAAGCGAGGAATGACAACAAATGATCTGGCGAGGGCGGTTATGAGTGGGCGAGAATCTGGAGGTATTGTCATCGGGTTTAAAGAGAGCATTCTAAGGAGCGGAAGCGGAATGATAGTCGATGGACCACTGTTTCGGCTGGACGATGGAATGCGTATCATTGTGAATTCTCTCAAAGGAATTCCAATCGAGCACATTCACGCTATCGAGTTTATTGGCGATTTTGAAAGGCGAGTTTTTAACAAGGCCTACTAGTTGTAAAAACTTTTTCTGTGCCCTGTGCTATGATTCTCCGCGTTTAAAAGGCGAATACCCGTTGGTCGTATCGGTGGCTACGCAATATAATCAGGTTTTTGTGCAAGAAATATCGGACACTTCCGCTAAGTATTTAGAACTATTGAGATCGTCTAAGGCCTGAATTTTGCAAGTATTTTGATCGACTTTGAGGCCTTATGCAGAGAGAGCGTTTTAACCTAGTCAGTTCAATTCTATTTATGGCTTGCGGTTTGTTACTCCAGACCGTTTCGGTTTGCGCTCAGACCGTTTCCTCCGACAGCTTGGCGGCCTATATTAACTATATAAAGAATACAAATTTGGTCGAGATTTCTAAAGAAAGCCTTCCTCGCTCGGGAAGGGTCTACAAAACATTTTTTGGAAATAATCCCAGCGCCAAGATCAAAGTCTATGCTCAGATTGGTGACGGAGCTACGATATCATCATCATCGAAACCGAATGGATTAATTGTGTTCGTCGACGAATCTAGCAATATGCCGAGAATTCTAGCTCGAGGATTTGTGAATAATGCAGGTCTCTTTGACGGACCCCTATATATTTTAGGATCTAATGGAAATCCGGATGTTCAGCTAGTTTTCAATAATGGAACTCTTAATCAAATCGCGACCAAAGGATTTGTGAGCGAGTTCAATGTTGACGAGCCACCCGTCATGGCCTCTGGAAATCACAAACTTAAACTAGAGGCCCATCGAATATCAGAACTTCGCGCGGCTTTAGAGGGTCGAGAAGATTTTAAAATAGCTTCCAAGCTCATTCCTAAACAAAAAACACGTATCAAAGAAAAGCTAATGGAGCTGCTATTCGATATAAGTAGACCGGATACCGTTGGGGAATTTGTGCCGAGTGCCAATACCGCGCTTAAGGTCGCCAATCTATTGCCGGCGGCAAGTGAGCTTACTTTGATAGGCGGTCAATCGGAGCAACAAGCATCCCGTGCAGGTATAAACGCCCTCCTGGCGCCTGGAACTCAAATCGACTTTAGAGATTCGGGCAAAGAGCTTACTGATGCGCGTAATTTTGAAGGCTCTCAATAATGACCATTAAATTTCATATTTCCCTTCTTGGCATGATGGGCCTCGGCTTTCAGAGTCTATGGGCATCGGTGGAGAGTCTGTCTAGCTTTCAATGCTATCAAGAAAAAGTCGGAGAAGGTCGGCAGGATCTCGGGGAACTTTCGGAAATTATCTCAGCTTTTGGCGTCAGTAATACCGCTAAAACTTATGTAAAAGTGGCTGACGAATTGAGCAAAGATGAAAATGTTCAGGCTCGAGCCTTTGATGATCAAATGCAAGTTTCCAGAATCGGGATTTATCAATCAGGAATTCTTTCAGTCGAAAGACCTGATTCGGGAGGGCTCCCTGCTGATTCAAATAGCAATGTTTCGGGGCCCGTGGAAACTCAATACTATGGAATCAACCTATTCACTCTAGACAAGAACGAAGACGACAAATTGAAACAAAGTTTTATAAATTATGCGACTCAAATCTGTTCCAACGAGCAATTTCCTTTTGCGACGGCATCCGACTGCGGAAGGGCGGCTTGGAATCGCTATCAAAACTATCAACAACTTTATAACCAGAATCAAGGCGCTATCGACGAAGCTGTTGCTAAATTTGGAGGTCAAATTGCCAATGGGCAAAATGTCGACTCGAAGGAGTTTCGAGACTTTTTCTCTGGGCGTCGTTTCAACCCAGACCCAGTCACTCGGACGCATCTTCAGTATGGATTTTCGAGATTAATTAATTTAGCTCCCGTATTTCCTGAGCCACACAACAGGGCCTATATTGAGGCGGCAAGTCTCAA
>PCXB01000026.1 GCA_002787535.1 Deltaproteobacteria bacterium CG11_big_fil_rev_8_21_14_0_20_45_16 | reverse complement strand
GTGATAGTCTCGATTAGATCGCGGGGTGGAGCAGTCTGGTAGCTCGTCGGGCTCATAACCCGAAGGTCGTTAGTTCAAATCTAACCCCCGCAACCATTTAAACCCGCTTCTGGCGGGTTTTTTTGTTTTTGCGGACCTTCGATGGTCAACCGATGGTCAACCAGGTTCAAAACACGCCCGAACTCAACCGTAGTTTATGCTTTTACGAGGCGAAGATGATTCTTCTTCGCGGGTACCTCTTCGTTCTGAGGAATGATTGAAAAAGTACGAGCCACATGCCGAATCTTCTCGGCGAGAAGGTGGGCATAACTCATCGTCGTTTTAATGTCCTCATGACCGCAAATCTCCTGCACGGTTTTTAAATCCATGCCGGCTGCAATCATAAGAGTCGCTCCAGTGTGACGAAGATCGTGAAATCGAATTTTCTTACCGCCCCATTCCTTCACGTCCTTTGCAAACTTCCGTTTGCCAAAGTTGTCGTGACAGATCGGGTGGCCTTCTCGATTCTTAAAAATCGTTCCTGAAGCATCCTGACGAATGAGGCTCATGAGTTCTTCAAAGAGATTTGCGTTGCAAGGCACTTGGCGATCCCCTTTACCCTTTGTGGGAGTAAAACTATTGGTCAGACGGTTGTACTGTCGCTGGACTTGGATAATCTCGCCATTATGTACGATGTCTTTGGCTTGAAGTCCCCAAATTTCACCAGCTCGCAGTGCCGTGTTTATCGCCGTGAGATAAACGACGTAAACCCAGCGGTCTTCTGATCCTTTCGGATACTTTCGATTCGCAAAACTCAAAAAACTTTGAGCTTCAGCCTGCTCCCAGAAGCCGAGATGCTTTCTCACATCTTTGAGCTTTGGAAAGCCGGCTGCAGGATTGAAAGGAATCCTTCTTTGTTTTGCAGCAAAACAAAGGATTGCAGAGACTACTTCCATCGCTCGATTCACGGTTGCCGGCTTAACCGGCTGGCCCTTTTTCCCGAGCTTTTGCAAGAAGTCTCCTTGGATCTGAGAAAGTAGTCCGGCATGAAACTTATTAGGTGGAAGCCCTCCGTACTTTGGATACAGATTCTCAAGGATTCCTCGAACGCGTTTTTCATGCCCCGCACTGAATTCTCTTCCTTGGACTTGAAGCCAGTACTTGGCTTCATTCTGGAAAGTTGTGTCTTCAAAAGATCCAATATCGATTCCCGTTTTTTGGAGTTCTTTTTTTTCAACAAGCCGTCCTTCAAGATGAGCAAAGGCAGCAGCCTTTGTGTCAAATCGAAGTCGAGCGCGTTTTGATCCGCGACCACCGATGTGGTAGCGCACTTCCCATTTTGATTCTCCTGATTTCGTAGTTACTTTTCGAACAGACATAGATTCCCTCCTTGGGATGACAGACGTCATCCGTTTTGAAGGGCGATCCATTGTTTCAAAACATTCGTTCGAAGGTAGAGCATTCGGTTGATTTTGATGAACATCTCCGGAGGAATGCTTTTTTGCTTCTGTCGGTATCGCCAATCGTAAATTGTTTGTTTCGATACTCCTAAAACAAAGGCCGCTTTCTCCGGTCTCATCAGTTCGGGCAAATTGTCAAAGAACAAGGGTTGATCCTTTTGATCTTCAACCCATAAATCTTTTTTATTATTATGAAGCTTCATCAGAATCTCCAGTCTTTTTAGTGTTCATCTTCAAGCTCGTGGGTGATTGATTTGGGGAGCAGCCCGCCTCCAATTTCATCTTCGGCGGCCTCCATATATTCAACTAGATTAGCCATGACCCGAAGGCGGGGGGCGCTGTCTTTGCCGGGAGCCCCTGTGAGAGGAATTCTCGCATTGTAAGTCACCGCGCCGTCGGCGCCGTAGTATCCATCTGATCTTTTCTCTAACTGGTGACCAAGTAGTTTTGAGCCCTCTGCCGGAGACTCATAATCTTTTCCGACTTTGAAGCTGATCTTTTTCCGGCCTCCAAAAGTATACTCTCGGCCCATAATCAATCGAGGATCGCCGTTTAGAAATTTATCCTTTCGAAGACAATAAGCCTTGCCGCCCCAAACAACATCGTCGGTTTCAAATGAAGTGTTTACGAGTTTTGCGCCAATACCCGGTTGCTGAGAAAAATTTTCACCGCTCTTGCCTGGTTCTCCGCCGAAGGAGTTAAGTTCCTCAATATCATCATTCAAAGCGACAATCGCGATTTCTCCGGCATCACCGCCATCACTTCCGTCACCTCCAGCTTTAAATACGGTAGCATCTTCACCTTTTAGAGCTGAAAAATCGGCGGTGATCTTCCAATCAAAATAAAGATGCTTATAGAAATCATCCTCTTCTCGATTCTCAACCCAACACCACCAGTGCCGACCATCATTCGATGATTCTTTAACAAAAGATTCAAGCTTATCCATTTCAATAAACTTCGCTCGTCGAATCAGATCCATATTCTCTTTAAATTTCTGGTCGGGATGCGGGTTTCCATCCCAATGACAAGCAAGCTCTGTGATACAAAGTTTTCCTTGAAAGGGAGTTCCCCAGTTGACTGAATATTTGACCTTGGATGCGACTCCATCCTTTGGTTTTTGAGAAACTTCATTTGAATCAGCTGAAACACCGGAGATGCCATCTCGACCACTTGAATCCAGAGAAAGGCGTTCAATAGTTAGGGCTGCCACCACAAGGTGGCCAGCCTTAACCGAAGGACAGAGGCTTGAATTTGTTTCAATACTTCCGGTTCCTTGAATCTCTCTCGCGCTCAAAACTGTTTTTTCAGCGCAAGACTTAAGAGTCATATTTCCTGGAATTTCCACAATCTCCGCTTCGATATAAAGAACACCGGGGCCGGTATAAGTGAGCACGACATTGTCGTCCTTTGTCACAAGATCGAAGAGAGGATTGATCGTTGCCAAACCCATCAATTGCTTTGGTCCTATGTAAGGATTTCTCAAACATATAGAGTCCGTTGGACATCCAGCAACTTCCGTAAGGCCGCTAGAGGCCAGACCTTTTTTTGTGGATGGACCTCGCACCGGCTTCAAAGAAAGCAGCCGAGAGTTCTCGACTGCTTCTTCCCATATATAGGGAGCTTCACTTTCTTTCACGGCTTCGGCTACATCTGGATCTCCGTAGTCTTGTGAGCCGCAACCATGCAGCGCAAAAAGTATTGGAAAGAATTTATAAAGTTTTGTCATTTACTTGCTCCTTTCTCGTCCATTCGTCTAAGAGGAGCTCTCGTTCCTGCCTAATTTTAACCAGGTCATCAGCGTGCAGTTTGTTGAGACCAGCTAAAATAATATCCGTCCAGCGCGCGACTTTCTCACCATCAGGATTGGCTTGTTTCGATAGAGAGTTCAGTTTCCTTTGCAAAAATGGTGTGATGGGAAATTGAAAATGTTCTGTTGCTTGCTTTTTATAGTCATCCACTGAGGTTTCTCCTTTTTTATTTTTAATTTGAGCTCGCTGATTTATTCAGAAGATGTTCCATAAAGTCTTCTCGTGTGGCACTCGGTCGACTTTTCTGAAACTCTTTGAGTTTTTCTTGAAATCTATCTTCCGTCGTAGCTGTTTCTTCACGAAGCTTTTCAAGATCTGCATTTTCGATTTTGGAGACGGCAAAGCGAATTAGATCTCGAGCTTGGATTCTCGAAGGCCCCATTTTTTTCGAGTCTTCGATGAGCGCATCGATCTTTGAGATTGTCTTTTTATAGATCCGAACAGCCTGAATATCCTCTTGAATACGGCTTTTCTTCTTTTCGCCTCGGATCTTTTTAGGACTCGATGTTTCCGAAAACTCTTCTGTTTTTGAAATTAGATTTAGATTGTTCATGTTCAGTTTCTCCTTTGATTTCGTTTCAATTTATTTAGGGGTGGTGGGCGGGCTTTAGGTCTTCTTTTTCACTGCATCACCTGCAAATAGTTACCTTTTCCTCCCACAAATTTTTCTCCCCCCAACCATTCAATCTGCTTAGGGAGCTCTTCGAGCAAACTCCTCTCGCCCGTCCTTTAGGACCCAGTCGTTAGTACTGGTTGGGGGAGAGGAGTTTGCTCGAAGAGCGGAAAGAGCCAAATGATTATCAATGGTTGGGGGGGAAAATTTGTGGTTTCGGACATCGCTTGGACAGCCACTGGGGCAGGTCGTAGCAGCAGTTTCAATGAGCGCTCTACACATCCATCTAACGAGTAAAGCCTGGCGGAAGCATCGAAGCGATTCTGCTTAAAGGCTTCGGTTGATATAAATCCTAGAAAAAAATCCTCTCGCCCGATTGTTCTTCGGAAGAAAGTTTCAGCTTCTTTCTCTAAGGCAGGAAGGTGTGAAGGATCCTCTAGCCAGTAAAGGCAAGTCTTTACAGAAGGATCGTCCTCATAGGTCCACCATTTGATCTCATATCGCCGGCTACTTTTAAGCGTCCGTTCATATTCTATATAGAGAGATGAAAAGGGATTCAGCCGTATGACGAGATCGGGAACTCCTAGCTTTCCTCCGATGCTTTTTGAAGCCACGTCGGAATGGGTGGAAATATTGGGCAGGGCCTCAAGATGCGGGAACTCGCCTTTCCAGTCTAAAAAGATCTCCGTCAATTCATGGTGATGAAGAAGCTTAGAGGAGCGAAAATAATTGCTCCGCTCTTTGATTGGCTGCAGTTGTAACTTGTTCCTTGCCTTCTTCCAGAATGGGTGAAAGTTGAGGTGTAGGGAGCCCAATCGGATGGAATAAATGTGAGAGGCTCGCCTCATTCGCTTAAGGACCGTAAACAAGCTTTGATCATTTACCGTCATCTCCTGTGAGAGAAGCTCTCGAATCTGAGGTGTTGAAAGCATTCTCCAGCGTTCGATTGAGTGTGTAATGCGCTCACAAAGACTTTTATTTTTCATCAAAGAACTCCTGGTCTTGTTTCTTGTTAATAAAAAAGCCTGGTCGGGCGATTTCCCAGGTGTAGTGCGGAGAGATAATCTCTGTTTCGCTCCTTTGGGCTGGGAGATCTCGCTTTCTGAATTGCGGAAGCACCCAGCGGTTGGAGTCGTCCAGTTCCACAGAATTCTTTTGAATAACGACAGCATCAAATTGGATCGATTTAAGACTGCTATGAGCGCTGTCATCCAGAAATCTCGACTGTGAAAACTGAGAAGCGAGTTCCAGCTTTTGCTTTTCTAGGGACGACAAATGCCAGTATGTGATTCCGGCCCCGATTAATCCAAATAGTGAAGATGTGATGACCGTGTTTGTCGTTTGATACTCCTTTTCTTTACCGTGGTGGACAAAGGCGTACCCCACACCTGCTCCCAAGGCGGCCGATCCAATTCCGACAAGCGCTGTGGTTCGATGCTTCGCTGAGCAGCCTGTTTGAATGATGCTGAACAAGATAATGATAGGAATGATCGATTTCATGCGGCTTTTTTCTCCTCAATAAAGGGTGAGTAAACTTTGATTTTCTGAAAAATATTCTGTCTCGTGTCCATGACGATGCAGTGTCCGGTTTCGAGAGATCCGAATTCGGATGGATGATTTCTAAACCTTTGAACTTCTCGTTCTGAGGCCTCACCTGTTTGCGAACCTTCTTTGACCCGATAGGTTTGCTTAATGTCGTCGGTGGTCATCGAAATTCGAGCGAGGGTTTCGCGTGTATCGGGGTCTGTTGTGTGAAAGCAAAAGTGTGTGCCAATGGACGAAAGCATTTTACCAAGGAAAGCAGGACTGATATCCAAGAAATCTGCATCCGCCATTCTTGTCAGAAGGAGTTTCACTTGTGCCGAGGCTGCTTTTTTAGTGAGGTCTGTCAGAACTTCACTGGCATAAGAGCAGCCTTCATCCATAAGAATGAAATAATCTTTTCGGTCGGTCTGTGATCGTCGACGTGAGATCAGAACGGGAAGAGTTTTAATAAATGCACGAACGATACGTTTTGATAGTTCACCGTAAGCTTCGCCTGGGATGCGAATGATGAGGGATTGATTCTCATTAAATATTTCTGTCAGCCGAAGTTGGCTCTGCTCGGCGTTGAAGATCCTTGCCAAGGGTTCAGACGTGAACGAAGAAAGAAGAGACGCCAGACCCGAAAATCTTTCGCTCCGGCTTCTGGAATCCAATTTATCAAATTCTTCGGTAAAGTAATTTAAAAAGGGCGCTTCTTTATAAGCGGTCAGTTTTGCTCGACGGAGCAGAGCTTCTCGCTGTTTGGAGCTATAGAGAATTTGCTGAAGTTGAATGAAACTTCTGGTCGTTTTTGCTTCGTCGAGGAGTTCAAGGCTGTGACGAATAAAGCGCTCTGCTTCTGCCTTATAGTAAGGGTTTGCGTCCTTTTCGAAGAAAAGATCGATCACAAAACCTACCGTCTCCTCAATCGATGGAAAGAGTGTGAGCAGGTTACACGTTAGACAATTCTTCGGATCCGAGATGTCAAAAACTTGGGGAACCTGTTTAGTCCCCGTCATTTCACAGATCTTAATAATCTCGCTATGATCTTCGGCCTCGCCTTTGAAATCGATGTAGAGAAAGGAGATAAAATTTCGTCTTACTTCTCGAATGAAGCGTCGGATGAACGTACTTTTGCCCGCTCCGGTTACGCCGGTTACAAGAATATGTCGAAGCTTATGAAGATAGAGATAGAAGGGCTTCCCTTTTTTGAACGGATTCTTTTCAATGGTTTCACCCAGAAAAAGTCGAGGCGAATCTGAGTTCATGAGTTCTTCTTCCAAGACTAAGGGTCGAAAGAGAACAAACATTCCAACGCAAAGAAGTGCAAAGACGAGAACAATCGCTCCAGACTGTAGAAGTCCAATTTCGAGAGTATTGGACAAACCAAAGATTGCTAAAATTGAAGCACTCCCGATCAACAAGAGGACAAGGTCTTTGTTTAATACTTTCACCGAACGCCCCCTTCAGGGACGATCCACTTTTTATTGAAAAGCACATAGATTGGCATTCCCGCGGGAACGACAACATACTCAAAGGCTTGGTTTTTCATTTTCTCAATGGCTTGTTCAGCCACTTGAAAACTTGCAACTGAGAGGCCTGAAAGAACTTGGTTTTTTACGGAAGGCTGAGTGACGCTTCCAAATACACTCGCTTCTCGATCTTGAGCCCCGGAGGCAAAGCCACTTAAGAATCCAAATCCGAGAGCGGCTCCCATTTGCACTCCTCTATCATCGAAGATGATTCCTTCGATCAAGGGCCATGCTTGTTTCGAAAGAGCGAGAAGTTCTAGGTTGTCATATTGTTCGCCCGATGGAGACGTCATCGTTTCGAAGCGAACATTGACCCCCTTTAACGTTGGGTCGTAGGTGGCTTGACCGATCAGGCGTGTTTTCTTCGGAATGCGCCGTCGCATATCCATTTCAAAGTCTCTTGTGGTTTCGGCAACGACCACACTTCCTTGGACCGAAGTTTTGATGGAGGTCAGAAGTTGAGCTTGAAAAACAGAACCTCTTGGAATGTAAGGCTGTGGTGGCGGAGCTCCTACTTTTTGAAAGGCGTTGCCTGCTTGCACGGGGATAACAATTTCTCTGGTTGATGAAGTCTGACGACGAGTCGATGTTAAAGGCGGCTGGCTTTCGGCTGCTGATTTCTGAAGATCTAAATCACCTTTTAATTTTTGGAGTTGAACGCTCATCGATGCCAGCTCAAGGAGAAGCTTGTCATCTGTTGAAAGCTTTGAAGAGGACTGCCCGCTGAAAGCCAGAAGTCCAAGCATCAAAGCGATTCCTCCTCCAATGGAAAGAACGAGGAGCTTTCTTTCCATCAAGCGAAGTTGAAGTTTCTTCAGCATGGGAGTGGCGAGTGCTTGAAAACTCATACTCGACAACCTCCTTTAAATTCTGGGCGAATGCGAAGCACGTAATCCGCATTTGCCTTCGGAACAAAACGCAGCTGAAACATAAGGCGTTGGTTGTTTTTGAAGAATACAAAGAGGTTCGTTCGAAACACTTTATCCAGACCTTGTGAGAGTTGGGGTTCCGCTTTGGAATAATTTTCCTGACTAAATATTTTTCTTAAATCCTGCTCTGTGACCTGAGGCAGGATGGCAATGGATCTTTTTGCATTCTCATGGGTTTTTAGAATGAAATGCTCTTCATCCGCATGAAGAGTCAGCGTTGGTTCACCCACATCCGCCAGGTCAAGAACGGTCGTCATTCCTAGACTGACATTCACGCGAACAATATCGCATCCGGTTGCTTTCACTTCTCGGACGCCGGTATTCGAGGCGGCTTGAATAATAAGTAAGGCGAATATCCAATTCACTATTTCTTCTCCTTTTGAATCCATGTTCTTTTTTGATTTTTAATTTGTTGATAACGGGAATAAAGGTCGGGCACAGACGGCTTCAGGTAGCTCGGTGAGTTTGAACGATTTGCCGGAGTGCTCGATCGACGACCAGTTGAACTTGCATTAGCGGATGGCGTATAGGTTTGCTCTCTTGTTGCCGCTGTCTTGACAGTGGGCTCGGATCTTGGAATTATTGGAGCGCTCAATTGAATGGATGGAGCTGCAAAGCCTTGTGGATTCTGTTGGGGCCTTGAATGGCCAAAACTGCTGGCCGCCGGACTGCTTCGGTCTATCTGATTGTTCCAACTTGTTTGGCTCTGAGAAAGCGCATTTGATTGAAGGTCGGACCGACTATGCTGAAGGCTTTTCATTTTATCCCAGGATGATTCAAATTGATGGGCTTGTTGCCGTTGATGAGAAAAAGCCTTCACTTCTTGAGGATTCTTTGATTTTGCTAATTTCCTTTCATCTTTTGAGGTCCAAGGAAGAACTCCTTTTTCTTTCATCATTTGGCTTTTGATTGATTTGTCTTCTAGGTAGGACTGGAGTTTCGGATGGTCGGAAGGAAAGCTTGGATGAGCCACTCGTTTTGCAAATTTCTCTCCTCCGATAAGCGCCTTTTTTCCACTGCTTGCGATCCAGTCTTTGGATTGAGAGAGGACGCCTCTCGATGTCTGGGCAAGGGCTGATTTGCCGAGCATGGGTAAGCCAGCAAATTGAGCTGCATAGAAAGCCTTGCTCATGATCGCTTGGCCAGCGGACAGGCCGAGATTCTGAGCATACTTCCGAGTGATGATTGGAATGCAAAACAAGCCGATGGTGCAAACGACAAGTTTTGCTAAGGCATCGAGACCTTTTAATCCTTCCGTTACTTCATCCATTACAAACTTCCCTTTCCGACAAGCGATACGAATCCGATCAGAAGAACAAATGTGGTTTGCCAGAGTTGAAGTATCGTGACCTCGGCGAGAAGGGCTTTTACGACCGAAAGATCTTGCGCCAAGATGGCTCGTCCCAAGATCAGAGGTCCCAAAAGCTTGAATCCGAGAAGCAAAAGGAGATAAACCCACTCAAGAAAGAATTTTCCAATGAGAAATAAAAAGGCAACCACCTTAACCAGTACTGTTGTTACCCATCCGCTTGGGAGGCGATCGCTTAAGCACATGCCGACAAGATAGGAACTTGCATCTCCAAAATGGCGTACTTCTTCAAGACCGAAGACTCGAATAAGAATTCCATTTCCAAACTGAACGAGAGATCCAATGCAGTCGATAAGTAAGGGCCACGCACCAATGAAAAGAGCGATGACAATTAAATCATAGATTTTTGAATCAATGGCGAAGTTCTCAAAGCGGTTGAGCGCAGCAAAACCCAGAGCGACCAGAAAGCAAATGATGAGGAGAGAGATTCCCGCTTGGGTGAGTCGCGCGTCGACAGCCGACAGGAGGTCGTTTCCTGAGAACACTTCAAAAGGAAGTATGCCTGTAAAGGAAAAACTCAAGACAGGCTTCCTCCGCTTATGGGGATCTCAAAATTTAGAAAAAAGCTCAAAACCATGGCTACCCACGCCATGAAAATGAGGATGAGGGGCAGATAGTCTAAGGCTTCAACTATGTTCTTCATTTGGACCTCCGACCTTCTTCTCCGGAAATGGAATGCTCTAAAAAATGCTGACTGGATAGAGTTTCAAGATCTTCTTGAGCTTTTCGTCTTCTTTGGTTCTCGACGAGGTAGCGGTTTTGCTTTCGTAGCTCATAGAGTTCTTCTTGAAGGAGCATCATCTGTTCAAGCTGTTTCAGTTGAATGTCAGCAGAAAGTTGTTTTGCGCGTTCCGGCTTGGCGACGGCGACCTCTTGTGACAAGCGTTCCAGTTCAGATAGACGCTCGTTCTTTAATTCAGCGCGAACGGTATCCGCTTCTTTGTTCTGTTGATCTTCCACTAAAATCTGTTTGGCTCTCTCCGGGAACAAACGCTGATAGCGGTCCATATAGTCTCGAAGCTCATCAATGTTGTATCGGGTTTCCTTTAATGTTTGGACATCCTTTAAACGTTCCAAGGCGCGCTTAAATCGCAGAGTGTTTTCCTTGGTTCTCATCGCTTGATCGATACCTTCCTGAACTTTTTGGGTGAGGTCTAAGGCTTGATTTAAAGTTTTTGAAGTTTTGCCAGCCGTATCGAGTAGCTTTTGCAGTTCACTGAGCTGCTGAGCGGTATTGGCAACAATGATGGCTAAATGAGCATCACTCGTATCTCCAATACCAAACAGAGAGATCATTCCGTGAAAGACAAGAACTTGAAAATTTATCATGCGGCTCTTCTCCTTTTGATGAATTCGAAAATTTGATCCGAATAGTGTCCGTTGAATGTTTCGAGGGCAGATTGAAGAATCTCGTTGTCTCGACTATCTGAAGTCGACAGCCAGTAAGTGAGATCATCGGGAATGAACCGAAGGAGGCTTCTTTTTTCTTCATCCATTAAGAAAACATCCGAGTACTGGCCCTTTACTCGACCAAGAGTGCGTATAAGCTGAGCTTCGGTTGGGTTCACGGCGAGAGGTTCTTCCCAGCCTTTGGTTTGACCGCGTTGTTGGAGAATCACTTTTCTTGCGGAGTTATTGAGAATGGAAGCTCCGGCGATGTTATTGCTTGTAATCTTTTCGATCCCCTGAACGACCGTGATCACGCCGGCAAAATGTTTTCGAACGGTTGAGACGAGTTCATCAACAAATTGGGGCTGATACTTAAGGAGTGAAAAAGCGACTTCATCGAGCACTATGTAGGTAAAGCGTCTTCGCTCCCTAAGGGAGTTCCAAAGAGCACTACAGATGATCAGTTGCACCACTCGGGAAAGCTCTTCAAATTCCTGCAAGCCTTTCAGATCAAAAGTGACAATGTCGTCTGAGATTTCTAAAGGGTTCGAATTATCCAAGAACGAGCCGAAAAAATTCGGATAAGCCCACCGCCTAAGAAGCAAGGCCAAGCGTTTTGCTTTCGAATCATTCCGGTCGAGAAGTTTTTGGCAGAGACTTTGAATGGGATGTTCAGGAAGGTTCTCGGCCTCAAATAAGGGTTCGAGCGCTTCACTCAAAATCGCACGCTCTTCTATAGAGGGTAACTTTCCTTCATCACGACACATCTCTCTGAAAACGGTTTCGATATGTTCTCGTCGTCTGCGCTCCTCCGACTCGTCATTCACTTTTGGCATAAAAAACGGGCCGATCTGAAAACCTTGCTCCACATCCAAGCCAATCACTTTCCCACCTAAGAATTGCGTCAGTTTGTTGTAAGAGCCGCCAATGTCGACGATCCAAATTCTCGGATCGAGCACAAGGGACTGAAGGAGAATGCTATTTACAAAGAAACTTTTTCCAGCCCCACTTGTTCCGCTCACCAGCCAATTGTAATTAGCCAGCCGAGGAGAAGCCGGATTGAGATGATAAAGGCTTCCATCTCGAGTTTTGTAAGTCAGGATAGACGCCTGATCGCCTGCGTATGGTTCATAGAAAGGAAGGAATGCCAGGGCATTCGAGCTTAGAATGCTATGCTCATGGAAGACTCGACCATAAAAGACTGGAATGGTTTCAAGAAAACAATCAAATGCGTTGATTGGACTTTCGGCAAACTCAAGCTGATGAAGACTGGACTGGGTCGAATAGATTGAATTTAAGCAATGCCGTAAAAGCAGTTCGTCTTGGCCTCGAAGGCTGATGGTGAAGGTCATGTCTAGAAGCGAGTCGTTTTGTTCCGATAGGCGACGCAGAAGTTCATCGGCCTCTCGAAACTGAACTTCGGAGGCCGGATCTCCTGTGGCTTTCTTCGAGGCCATTCCAAAGAGGATCTGTCTTTTTCTTTCAAATCTCTTTTTTACCGGCCCGATTTTTTTACCTCGAAGTCGAACGCCTAGACTAAACGAGAATGGAAGCTGACATATGGCTCGAAGCATTCCGAGTTCCGAATATTCCTCGGGAAGCTTGTTTAAGTAGAGAGTTCGAACATTGTCCCCGTCGACTTTGAGAGATTGAGGTGTGATTTCGATAGCCGGCCACTCCTCCGTGAGGGATGGCGACGAAATGTAGGATGCGCTATTGAGGGATCGAAAGATTTCTTTTTCAATCTCTTTCTTCTTCAAGTGCTCGGATGGAAGGCCCATTTCTTCAAGTTGGTACTGAAGAGTTTGCAGGCGGTCTTCGAGTTCCTTCTTGTGGAGTGAAACCTTGGGACGCTTTTGCATACTAGGCCTCGCTCCAGTAAATTTTCGATAAGTCAGAGTAATAGACGATTCGAAGATCTGAGACTGGTTGCGGATCGATTGGATCAGTTCATCGATTTGATTCCAGTAAAGGCGTTTTCGAAGTTTGTCCGTCAACAGGTTCAGATCATCGAGCTTGCCCTTCAAAACATTTTCGAAATTTGTATGCTTTCGAAAAACGACTTGAATTTCTTCATCGGCTGAAAGCCACAAAAGAGAACGCCACTTTTCATGCAGCTCTTCCCAATCAGATTGAGTAAAACTGATAGGGTCGATTCCGTTGATCCGGAGGGCGAAGCCTTCAGAGCCGTCATGATCTAAATAGAATCCGTCCTCGAACATTTCTTTGGTGGGAGAAAAGTCTTCAAGACTTTGGGATATTGGTTTTTTCTGTGTGTTCGTCATTGAATCTCCCGCTTGATAAAGTGGCTCTTGCGGTGAAGTGAATCGGGTAAGACTGAGAAGCGAGCCCATTTTCGAAAACAATGTCTTTCAAACTTGAACTTTAGCCAAAGAAGATCGAAGTAGATGGTTGCCGTTACGGCTAGCGAGATGACTAATCCGTAGCTTGTCGATCCCAAGCTTTGCACGGCTAAGACGAAGATCCCGCCGACCACGCCCAGTTCAAGAGGCTCAAGCCCCATGAGCTTGAAGGGTTCATCAAGTTTTCGATAAATGGAGAGTCGCATCTATGTGCCCACCACAAACTTCACAACTTGAGCGCCGATCACCGCCACGACAGCTCCAATGGCCGACATCAGAATTCGGTTAGGAGCCATGGGGTTGCCTTTGGCAAATTCAATACCTGCCCAGACTCCGCTTGCCGCGCAAACAAGGACCACAATCATGGTGAGCTTCCCTGTGGCCTCTTCGATGTTGGATCGAAATGATTGAGCCATGAGGAGAGACGGGCTGAGCAGAATGAAACTCATAAGGCTGATAATCTGTTTACGCATATTTTTTTCCTTTCTTCTGGAACGACGCTTGATTCTGTAGACTTTTCAGAAGCAACTTGAGTCTCGACGCCTTCTTCAAAACGATGGGATTTGATCGTCGCTCGACTTCTGAGATTTTTGTTAGAATTTCATGAATACTGACACTGAGTGGGTAATACATTTTGATCTCCTTTATGCTGTTCCTTCAGCCGCTTGGATAAGGCGGTCGAAGCGTTCAACTTCACGAATAAGATCTAGGTTGCTTGTGGCCTCTTCGATGGAAAGGCTTCCTAGAAAATCGTAAAATTCTTGTTTCAAATCACTGAGGTTAATAGTTCGCATGGCTTACTCCTTCATTTGGTAAAAAGATGTTCATTGGGCTTTGAAGATTGGATTGAAGTTCCACGGAGTCCCATCCGCAATAGGAGCAGAAGACTTCGCCGTCGAGCTTCACCACATTGGGGCTTATACAGCGCGGGCACGAGTGAAAAACTTTTGTCGCTTGCACTCGCAATCGTTTTTGAGATTGATTTCGATCTTGATTTACTTGCACGTCACACTTCCTTTCGAATTTTTGATAGGAAGCACTACGCATCTTTCGTGCCAATTTTAAAAAGCAGCATAGAAATGAATTAAGATTTTGATTTTGTTTTGATTTAAGAGAGTGAGGGGGATAAATTGAATTTTAAAAAAGTGATTACATATAATATATGTAATACGTTTTTGTAATCACCTCGTTAAAAGTTGAGGGCCTTCAATTCTTCGATTGAAAACGTTTGGAGGTGCGTCTATGAGTTCGACATACGATTCATGACTCAAAAAGTTCTCTGGAAAGATTGCTAAACAATCTCCTTTTCCTCGAACGGAAGGGTAAACTATCGCCTCAATTCCTGCTGTAAAGCAAATTTGCCCGAACCATTGAGAATTTGAAGGCACATTTAAGAAGTTAGCAAAGTATTTGAAGTTAGCGTCTAAGAGTTGGCTCATCAACTCATCGAGTTTCGTGATGACTTTTGGTCTCTCAATGTCCAATTTGTCGGCCATCTCGTTGACAAAGTCAGGAATTTTAAATCCTTTGATTAAGTTGAGAAATCCCGTGAGACTGCTTCCATTTGTAATATTAAGAACATGCTGCAAGTTTCCGGAGATTCCAAAAAAGGAAGGGTTCTGAGTAAGCAAATTGAGTTCGGCTGCAGTTATTCCCTCTTCAGTTTCATCGGGATTTCGTTGAAGATACTCGCTCAGGCCAACGTGGCGGTCAGATGCAACATAGAGACATCGAAAGGGAGTAAACTGGGCATCGTCAATTCGACCAAAATTAAATCTGCCGCCAACGCTCCTTAATGAACCCTCAGTGGACAGAGGGTCGTTAGAAAATTGGGTAGAGACTACGCGGACCCATTCTGAGAAGTTGAAGGTAGCGCAGTTTTCTGAAAGCGTATTATAGAGAAAGTCGATAACTCTATCCCTTTGAACTGCCAATTCTAGGTCTAGGTGACGTCGAAAACTTTCTAACTTATTTGCCCGAACATGTGATTTGCCTGAATATTCTAGGTACAGACTTCCGGTATGAACTTGCTTTGGGCGGTGATGCCGAGATTTTTGCTTCCGCTTTCGGGATTTACCCTTTCGCTTTGCCACGGATTACTCGTGATAACCTTCTCGCAAGTTATGAATATGCTGTAGCAGCTTTTTAAAGCGCCCGTGTCGTATCATATCTCTAGGAGAAATGTTTCCAAGCTGAGGGTTTCTTAGTTGAAACCACAGATTAACTTTCTTCATGTCTCCATTAAAAGCTTCTGCTACTAAATTGATTCCATTGCCCAGATCTTGCAGAATTCTAAGAAAATCTTTGGGCAATTTAGAGGCTCCGCTTTTAAGGGATGTCACTGGGAAATTTGTTGCTGATGCAAAATCATTGTCGGTCAGATCTATAACCTTTTTTATCTTTGAATACTGGGGCTGCCCATTTTTGAATAGGTCGAGCCTGTCTTCGGCAATGTTGGAGAGTAGGCTTTGCATATGAGACCTTTCTATTGATGCTCCTCGGGTTAGTCAAGCACTGAATCTGCTAAAAATCTGCTATTATTCTGCTATTTTACCGCTAATGTCAGGGTTTGAGAAGGCGCTGCATGGTAATTAAAAGCACGGTGATATTAAATAGTTAAGAATCTCGACTAAAGTTGATGCGTCTCAGGGGATAAACTGGCCTTAGATCCGTCGGCGAGCATTGCTTGACGTTGAGTCCATTTGATAATGATTACAGTTGTTATCGATTAGTATTGTAATCTTAATATTTTTCTTGCAAATGCCGCACTGCGGCGCTAACAACCGGCCACTGTGAAAGCTGCAAAAATACAAATCTCTTCTCTCACCTCGGAGCGGGCGCAAGCTGACTCTGGGCCGGCGATCAATATCCTGATCGTGGACGATGAAGCGATGGCGGCCGACACCTTGAGTTTTACCTGCTCTTCGGCAGACGAGCTTCGATCGTCTAAAATTTTTACTGCCGCCACAATTGATGAAACTCTTTCCATCCTTTCTAAAGGGAACATTCATGTTCTTTTACTCGATAAAAATCTTGGCGCTGACAAAAGCGAGAAGCCGATAAACGGCATTCGCTTTATCCCTGAATTTCTAGAGCTGCAGCCTGATCTTCAAGTCCTTGTTGTAACTGGGGCGAAAAGTTTTTCGGATTGTGTGGAAGCGATGCGATTAGGAGCATTTGGTTATATTCCAAAAGATTCTCCCGAAGACTATCTCGTTCAGCAAATTAAGCGAGCACATGAAGTTTCAAAACTGAAGAACAGAAGTCTTCGTATCGAACGAGGAGAACAAAGATCAGAATCTCATATTGAGTTTGCTGGGCAATCTTCTGCCGTTCGAAAACTCCGAAATGCCCTAGCTGCCGTCGCTGAAACAGCTCGGCCGGTCCTCCTTATCGGAGATACGGGAACTGGAAAAACAACCGCAGCGAAATGGATTCATCATTACCGAGAATCTATTTCGAAGCAAAATGACCAAGCTTTTTTCGCTCTCAATATGGGAGCCCTTGCACCGAATTTGATTGAGAGCGAACTCTATGGTTATGAAAAAGGAGCTTTCACCGACGCGAAAAACGCTCGGCCCGGCTATATTGAACTAGCGAATAACGGAACTTTATTTTTGGACGAGATAGGCGAAGCTTCTCTCGATCTGCAAACAAAACTTTTGAAGATTATCGAAGAAGGCTCTTTCTTTCGGGTTGGCGGAACTATCGAGCGAAGATCATCTTTTAAGCTAATCTGCGCAACCAATCGAAACCTCGAACAAATGGTAGCAGAAGGTAAATTCCGTGAGGATCTGTATATGAGAATCTCTACCTTTGTGGTTTCTATTCCTGACTTAGAAGAAAGAAAGGAAGATATTCCAGAGATCATCAGATCGGTTCTCAAAAAATGCTGCCAGGACAATAGCCGGTTTATTTCCTATGAGGAACTACCCGACGATCTCATTCAGTATCTTTTGGACAATCCACCGCGAGGAAACATTCGCGGAATTGAGCAGTTTTTGTCACGGCTTCTGGTTCATGCTCCCAGAGATAAAGATGGAAAACCAGTTCTTACAAACTGGCAGCGGATTAGGGAGCTTCGTGTGCAAAAAAATAGACTTTCAAAAGATAATCAACCCATTTCCATTGAAGAGCTAAAAAAGCGATCCATCGATTTTAAAGATTCGAGCTTTCAGGGCTTGTATCCACTTCTTGAAGATATCTACGATTTTCTAGTATTAAGGGCGATAGAAGAAGGGGGTTCTCAGCGAAAAGCGGCCAAAATATTAAACGCCACCCAGGGCCTTATCAGCATGCGATTAAAGAAAATCAAAGTGAGGCGAAAGGCTTTAACTCAATGACAACTGAAGAGCAAAAAATATTAAGACATGCTTGTCATGAACTCCGATCTGTTCGGGCCACCCTTCAAGCAGGGTTCCGTCACATTCAAAATCCGAATGCGGATACTCAAACAGCGAAATCCTTGTGCGAGCGAGGGCTCGATCGTCTGGATAAAATGCTGGAGGAGCTTGAAGACCAAATAGTGGATTCGAGCAATACCTTGGAGATTCAACCATGAGCAGCTTAGAAGCGCCTACACTTTCAAACAAGATTCTTGATGGCCTTCAAAATCAGAAGATTTTGGGCCTTGTGAAAGAGACATTGGCGGAGGATCTTCAGACCTTTCACACTCCTGATGCCAATACGCTGGCTAATCTCACTCTTAGCCGACTGCTCGATGCTGGAGAAAGTTATCCCCTTGCCGCTCAAACTCTTGCCCTTGAAGTTTATCCAAACTGGAAAGGAATAGATGTTAGGAAGCTTTATCACCAGTACAACTGGGACGTTGAGCGTAAGGGCTCTGCTGACAATGCCACCCCTCATATTCAAGGTAAATCGCTTTTGGATATTGGAGGAGGCCCAGGAACCTTCTCGTTGGAGGTTTTGAAAATTCGGCCTGAACTACAGATTTCCATAGCCGACATTCACGATTGGAGAAAAGAGGAAGCGAAATCAAACCCCTCAATTTCATATCAGCCCCTTTCGATAGGTGGAAAGTTGCCGGTTAAAGATAAGTCGTTCGACTCCGGTTCTCTTTTATATGTGCTTCATCATGTGGAGACAGATCATGAAGAATTTTTAAAAGAGTGTGCTCGCTGCCTGACTTCGACTTTGATCTTGTTTGAAGATGTCATGGTAAACTCTGAGCAAGCCTTGCCAAAGAGAGGTTTTCGATCCGTAAGAGATTTGGAAGAAAAGTTTTTGAAACTCAGTTTGTCAGAACAAAACGAGTTTATCGCGGTGGTGGATTATATTTGTAACCACATTGCAAGCCGCGAGTTATCTATGCCTGTTCCTGGAAAATATTATGAGTTTACGGAACTAAAGGAAAAGCTACAGCGGCAATTTCCAAAGGCCGAGGTTCAAGCCCACTTTCATGGAATTTACGATACGAAGTGCTATCCAAACCCAGAAGCAATGTATGTGGTTAATTTTAACAAAGAGGTGAAGAAATGATGGCTCGGCTTTTTATTTTCATTCTCGTCTCTGGTGGATTGTCGGTCGCGGAGCCGTGCTTAGCAAAGACGACACGAATTGCTGTCGTTCTAAAAGCGGAGGGAAATGCCTTCTATGATTCTATCATTGATGGGATTCAAGAAAGGGCTGTGAAGGATGATTTAAAAATTAGCCTTCACTATGGAGAAGATGAAGACGATTGGCAGAGCCAAGTGTCGTTCCTCTCAAATAACTTGGAGAGTTTTGACGCCGTTGTCTTAGTTCCAAATCGTTCTGATAAATTCGAGGAAGTCCTCAAGAAGCTAAAAGAGGCAAACAAGCCGGTTGTAGTTGTCGATACTCCTCTGACCAAAGGCAATGAATATATCCTAACTACGATTAGCTCGGACAACAAACTCGGTGGGCGATTAGCGGGCGTGTTTATGTCGAACCAACTTCGCGTTGAGCCAAGCGAGGAGCAATGTATTGTTCACTTTTCCGGAAACCCGGAGGCTCAAACCCATGAGGACAGAAATGTTGGATTTTTAGAAGTTTTCAAAAAAGAGCATCCAAGCATTAAGATTTATACCTATAAAGCTCTTTCGAATTACGACCTTGCCCGATCACTAGCCCTCGAAAATATGAAGCAGATTCAAAAATGTTACGGAGTGTTTGCAGGAAGTGACACGATGATTCTCGGCGTCTTGGATGCGTTTGAATCCAACAATTTGAGAGAGCCACCTATTCTCATTGGTTACGATGCTATTTTAGAGGTTCAGAGGAAGATTCTTGAATCTAAGATTACGGCAAGCGTCCAACAATCACCTGCTGACATGGGCAGAGTCGCAGTAGACTCTATACGGTCAGCTCTGAGCGGAACCCCAGTTGAGAAGCAACAAATTATTCGCCCTCAACTGGCAGTTCGGAAGTTTCAACTCGATCTACTCGAAGAAAAGGAGCTTGCGATTGTTTCGCCGAAGGTACAATGAGCTAAGAGGAAAGCCCACCCTCCTTGCTGCGGTAATTCAGAAGTTTTCACTTGTAGCGGGACTAGGTTTTCTTACCATTTTGGGATTTGTGGCTCTTGTTAGGTATCAGTTAGAGCCAGCGTTCTACGCAGATACCTACGAAGATCTTCATGCGTCTTTTGTCAGTAAAGAATCATCTCTCGTTACTGCGCTTCTTCAAAAGGATATTGAGAAAGCTAAGCTGGTGATTTCGGATAATAAGTTTTTACCGAATGCTCGGGTAAAAGAAGTCATCATGAGGGTCAGTCCGAATAGTCCAGACCTGAGTTGTGGGTCAGAGATTGAGAAGTTGGGATGGGGCTCATTTTGCCATGAATCGAATTCCCTTAAAGGAAGAATCCCCATCCGATCAGCCGACCAATTGCTGGGTTGGTTGATGATTGAGCAGAGGGAGGCCCTTACCGATTGGCTTCCATACTCACGAATTATTCAGGCAATTTGGGTAGCCTCAATTTTTCTGCTTATACTTACGTTTCTCTTTATAATTAAATTTCTAAGATCGACGATTATTCCTCTTAGAAAATCGATCGAGAGTTTAGAGGGCGTCGAGTCGGCTTCGGATTTTGAGTCTGTCTTTAAGTATTTGCCCTTTAAAGAACTTGTCGGCTTGGCTTCCCGTTTATCTATTCGATCTAGAGAGTTAGCGGATACGAAGTCTGCTTTAGCAGAGGCAAAGAGAAAAGCTCATTTCTCGCATGTCGCAACTCAAGTGGCTCATGATCTTCAGTCGCCTGTTGCTGCTTTAAAACAAATTTCCGAAAATTTGGAGCGAATCAAGAAAGAAGACGCCATCCGCTCGATTCGAACATCTGCCCGAAGAATCGATCAGATTTCAAAAGATATTTTAAGTCATTTTGAGGTCATCGATGCACATTCGAAATCATCCATTACGTTCGTGGCGCCAGTCGTCGAATCAATTGTGGGAGAAATTTCATTAGCCCATTCAGATGTCGAAGAGATCAAAACCGATATTCCCTCGTCCTTAATGGCCGCAGTGACGACAATATCAGAATCAAATCTTGCTCGATCTCTTTCTAATCTCATCAACAATGCCATTGATGCCGTGGAGCGAAAAGGCTCCGGCCAGGTCTTCGTTAAATTGTCCGAAGATGGCGAGAACATTCTTTTAAGCGTCGAGGATACGGGACTTGGAATGAAAGAAGAAGACCTTCACAAGGTTCGAACCACAGGTGGAACTTTGCATGAAGGAGGACACGGTCTCGGATTAAGTTTTGTGAAATCGGTCGTTAGTGAAGTTGGAGGGCATCTTCAGATTGAGTCCTCTTGGCAAGAAGGAACGACAATTACTTTGTTTTTGCCTAAGACACGAACCCCTAGCTGGTTAATCGAGAAAGTGTTGATTGCTCCGGAGTCTAAGATCGTCGTGATTGACGACGATCCGAGCATTCTTGATTTTTGGAAACGAAAGTTAAAATCTCGAAATGCAGAATTCTTCGATCACGTGCCCGATCAAATTAAAGGCGATCTTGTTATCATCGATCAAGAGATTCATGGATCGAAAGAAACAGGCTTAGATGTCATCTCACGTTTAGAGCATAAAGACAGAGCAATTCTATCAACCAGCTTCTTTTTCTCACCAGAGATTCAAAAACGAGTTGAAGAATTGAGATGCCACTTGCTTCCAAAATTTCTCATCGATCATTTTCAAATTGAATTTGCCCGTAAGCAAGAAGTGGATCAGAGAGTTGACGTCGTCCTTATCGACGATGAC
This sequence comes from Deltaproteobacteria bacterium CG11_big_fil_rev_8_21_14_0_20_45_16, assembly GCA_002787535.1. GTDB lineage: Bacteria > Bdellovibrionota > UBA2394 > UBA2394 > UBA2394 > 1-14-0-20-45-16. The sequence continues at coordinate 349 of PCXB01000026.1, read as the reverse complement.
CCCATGTGCCGAGATTCATGGACACTAATGGCCCAAGTGAACAAGAAGCAGTTTCGAGCATACGCCTCTTATGAGGAATTTTGCGGAGACACCGTGGCAAAAAATGTTCCTATCTATGTGGATAAGAATCTATCAAACGATATTTCTGGGTACACAGTTTTGAGCTGGCTCTGTGAACGAGGCTATACCAAGCTTCATCTGACAACGGGTGAATATCGTACTGAACCAAGGCCACCTGGACATATTTCATCTGTCGTCTCAAAGGAATTTCCGTATCTGTGGCACAGGGCAGGCCCTTGACTAAGCGGCAAGCTTCGTCCGCTTTTTTCGAGCGTAGGCGAGAGGGGTC